>VGJL01000124.1 GCA_016867495.1 Candidatus Eisenbacteria bacterium
TGCCTGTAGAACTGGACGAGGTCCCAGAGGAAACGTAGATAGGCATCGAACAGGACAGCCTCGTCCTTCGGACCGGCCTCGATGAGGCTCCGTCTCAGCGCGCCTCCGCGCGTGGCAAGCTCGACGAACTGGAATCCGAAGAGCCTGTTCTTCGGCACTCCCAGATTCTCCGCCCCGATCTCCCACTGGACCCGGGCGGGGCCCAGCGACTCCTCCGGGTGCGCCTTCACGTAGCGCTCGAGGACGAGGCCCAGCCGGTCGGTCAGAGTGTCGGCGGCTTCGTCCGTGGTCAGCAACCAGTAGGCGCCGCCGCGGTGCATCTGGTGGAAGTCCCCGCGCTCCTCAACGAGCCGGTCGCCGAACCGCCGCCAGGCGGCGAGCAGCGAGTCGGTCAGGGCGATCACGCCGGCGCCGCGGCCGAGTTGCGGGCGCGCGGTCTCGATCCTGGCCTCGACCTCCGCGCGGAAGCCTCGGACCTCCTCCTGCATCCAGAGCTCAGGGACGGGGGGGAAGTTCGCGTGCATGCCGCCGGGCACGGAGGGCCGCTGCGCGGCCGCCTGGATGGGCGCGGCGATCCATAGCAGCAGGAGCATGGGAAGATAGCGCATCATCTCTCCTCTCTAGGCTGTCGGGCCGGGGCGGGACGCCTCATGGTCCAAGGTCTCGAGGACGACAACCGCGGCCGCGTGTCCTGCGGTGTGCGTGATCGAGACATGGGTCCGCCTGGCGCCCATTTCGTCCGCGCGCTGCGACGCTGTTCCGTGCAGGAGCAGGATCGGCTGGCCGCTTCGCAGGTTTTGGACCTCGACGTCGATCCAGCGGACTCCACCCGACCAGCCGGTCCCCAGCGCCTTGAACAGCGCCTCCTTGACGGCGAAGCGCGCGGCGAGGAATTGAACCCACTCCCCCCTCGGATGTTCCAGCTCGTTCGGATGGAAGATCCGCCGCAGGAATCGCTCGCCGAACCGCTCTGCTGCGCGCCCGACCCTCTCGACTTCGACCAGGTCGATGCCCACTCCGACGACCATCCCCCCCCCCGCCGCGCCCCTATCGCTGGCAGCGCTTGTCGATCAGGTCGGCCAGAAGACCGATGGCGGCCATTTGCAAGGATGTCATGAGCGTGATCGCGACCGAGGCGTCCATGATCTTCTCGGTGAAGGCGGCGCTGTAGGCGAAGATCGCCACGGCGACGAAGAAGAGAAAGGCGGAGACCGGAAGAAAGATCTTGAGCGGCCTGAAGTAGAGGATCGTACGAATGATCAGGGCGAGGAAGTTCAGGGTGTCCTGCAAGGGGCGGATCTTGGAGCGCCCGCGGCGCGGATGGTAGTCGACGGGCAGATAGGCGATCCGCCTGTCGTTGACGTGCATCGCCAGCGTGATCGTCGTCGTGAAGGAGAACCCCGCCGGAAGGACGGGCAGGTAAGGAACGAGGCTCTCGCGGCGAAATCCTCGCAGTCCTGAGTTGAGGTCCGGGATCTTGGATTCGCTCAGGTAGTTGGCGAGGATGTTCAGGACCCACTTCGCCGGTCTGCGGACCATGGGGATGGCGACGTTCCTCCCCGTGCGCGCCGCGACGACCATGTCGTTGTCTTCGAGGAGGCCGACGATCTCCCCGATCCGATCGATCGGGTAGGTTCCATCCGCGTCCGTGATGATGATCAGGGGGGCGCCGGACGAGAGAATGCCGGTCTTGAGCGCCGCCCCGTATCCCTTGTTGCGCGGATGCCGGATGACGCGCGCGCCGGCATCGTCGGCCCGCCTCGCCGTCCGGTCCGCGGACCCGTCGTCCACGACGATCAGCTCCGCCCGCAGGGGGAGGGCCCTGATCTGGCGGATGACCTCGGAGATCCCATCCTCCTCGTTGTAGGCGGGAATGACGATGCTGACCGCGGGGCTGATCGCTGTTTCCATGTGCGATTCCCGAATCTAGGGGAATCCGGTAGGGCCCGCAAGGAGAGGAAAGACCGGCCTTTGACCGAAGGGCGCGGCGCCGGGTAGCCTGTTTCCTGGCCGCCCGTCCCGGGCAGCGAGGGGGAAATCCGGCATTGAGGTCCTGGAAGATCGTCGAGCATGGCCCGCCGTCCGTCCTGAGAGTCGTGGAGGGGCCCGAAGCCGCGCCGGGTCCGGGGCAAGTCCTGCTGCGGATCGACGCGGTCGGACTGAACCACCTCGACCTCTGGGTGAGGCGCGGAGTGTCGGGCCACCGCTTCCCGCTTCCCCTGGTCCCGGGATCCGACATCGCGGCGACGATCGAGCGGGTCGGCTCCTCGGTCGAGGGATGGAGGCCCGGCGACGAGGTCCTGCTCGCGCCGGCGTCCGGTTGCGGGGATTGCGCGTCCTGCCTGGGCGGCGCCGACCATCTCTGCGCGCGCTACGAGATCCTCGGAGAAACGACGGATGGAGGGTGCCGGGAGCGGATGGTCGCCCCGGCGGCCTCCCTCATGCGGCGGCCCCCGCATCTCTCCGCGGAGGAGGCCGCATCGATCCCCCTCTCCCTCCTCACCGCATGGCACATGATCGTCGATCGAGCGCGCCTGCGCTCCGGCGAGACGGTGCTGGTGCAGGCGGCGGGCAGCGGCGTCGGAGTGATGGCGATCCAGATCGCCAGGCGCATGGGGGTCCGCGTTCTCGCCACGGCCGGCAACGCGGAGAAGGCAAAGAAGGCGAGACGCCTTGGCGCCGACGAGGTGATCCTCTATCGGGAGACCGATTTCCTCGACGAAGTCCGCCGCCTGACGAACCGCCGCGGCGTCGATGTCGTGATCGAGCACGTCGGCGCAGAGACCTGGGATCGGAGCATGAGGGCGCTCGTCAAGGGCGGACGGCTCGTCATCTGCGGCGCCACGTCGGGGCCCCATGTCACGCTCGACCTGCGGCGCCTCTTCTTCAAGGGCCTCTCGCTCCTCGGATCGACGATGGGAAGCCGTAGCGAGATGGATGAGGCGCTGCGGCACGTGGAACCCGGGGGAATCTCCCCCGTCCTGGATCGCGTCTTCAGGATGGAGGATCTCCCGGATGCCCACGCCTATCTCGAGGGGCGATCGGCGTTCGGGAAGGTCGTCGTGAGGGGATTCGGGCGGTAGTCAACGCCGGGCCGTAAGGATCCGCGCGGCTCCGCCGGTGAGAGCGATCGTCCTCACCTCTCGCAACCCCGCCCCGCGCGCCGCGCCCTCCAGGGCTTCCCAGCCGGGAAAGGCGAGGACGGAGCGCACCATGAGGTCATACGCCTCCTTCTCCCCTCCAAAGAGGCGGGCGATCCTCGGCAGGCACCGGACGAAGTAGAAACGATAGAAGGCCGCCCACGCGCCTGAGGCGGGAAGCGACATGTCCACGAACGCCAGCCGCCCGCCCGGCTCCAGCGCCTCGGCGCTGACCGCAAGGAGCCGATCCAGACTCTCGACGTGGCGCAGAGCGAAGGCCATCGTGATCGCCTTGCAGCTTCCGGGACGAAGGGGAAGGGACTCCATCTCCGCCACGACCGGGATTCCGGAGGGGAAGAGCGCTTCCTGCTCCGGCGCAGACACGCCGTCGCTCCCCCGCCGTTCCCCGCGGAGCTTCTCGGTCGCCCGCGCGAGCAGCGGCAGCGAGATGTCGACGCGAAGAAGCCGGATCCGGCTCGAGCGCTTGATCAGGGCGCTCGCCTGATCTCCGGTCCCGGAGGCGAGGTCCAGGACGGTGCCCGGCTCATCTTCGCCGATCGCCTCCCTCGCGGCGCGCGCGCGCCACCGCCTGTCGAGGCCAAAGCTCAGGAGATGGTTCAGCCGGTCGTAGTCGGGGGCGATCTCCTCGAAGAGAACGCGAAGCGCCGCCTTCCTTCTTGCCCAGGGGCCGGACGGCAGGATCTCCCGCCATCGCCCTACTCGCTCGGAACGCATCTATCCGAGTCCCGTCACGGCGCGCGCCCTCTCGAAGCCTACTTCTGCCACATTCACAAAGTAGGACCTGGGAGCGGCCGGGATCAATCTCCCAGCTGAACCGAGTCGAGGGAGCTATGGGGCCCGACGCTCGATATCGGCGTCGAGACCCCGGTCGATGTGCCGGGACCGGGGGTCGAACCCGGATGGGCTTTTGGCCCGGCGGATTTTAAATCCGCTGCGTCTACCAGTTCCGCCATCCCGGCGCTCGTGCGGCCGAATCCTACGCCGACAGGAGGCTCGCGTCAGCCGGCAATCTTCTCGATGCGGCCGCCATATGAGAATGTCAGCCGGCGATCTTCTCGAGCGCCCGGGCCAGCCGCTCCGCCGCTTCCTCGAACTCTCCGCTCGGAGGCAGAAGGCTGACGACCAGGAAGCCCTCCCGATCGAAGTCGAAGAGGTGCCCCGGGTGGACGAGGATGCGTTCATCCTCGAGAAGACGCAGCGCGAGATCCTCGTCCGCCATGATTCGCGGGACCCTCAGAACCGAGAACCAGCCGCCGTCGGCCCTCAGACACTCCCACGACGAGCAGGCCTTCCGCGCGCCCAACAGGATCTCCCGGTTGGCTCGTATTCGACTCCGGATCCGTTCCCGGATCCCCGCGCCGATCTCGAGGAGGCGGGCGCATCCGGCCATGACGGGAATCCCGACGGAGAGGAAGGTGTCGCCGATCACCTCGAGGCGACCGAGCGCCTCCAGGCGCGCGGAGGGAGAACCGCTCGCGAGGATCCACGACAGCTTCAGTTGCGGCAGCCCGGCCAGCTTCGAGAGCCCGCCCAGCGAGAAGGCAAGGGGCCCGCACGGGGAAGCGAGAGTCGGGAGCCCCGGGGGGGGCTCCTCGAATGGGAAGTCGGCGAAGACCTCGTCGGAGATGATCGCCAACCCGCGCGCCTCCGCGATGCGGCGGATCCTCTCGATCTCCGTCGCGGAGATGTAGCTTCCGGTCGGGTTGTTCGGGTGAACGAGAACGATCGCCCTCGCCGCGCCGGTCGCGAGCTCATCCAGGCGATCCAGGTCAATGCGCCAGCCGTCCTCGTAGCGGATCGGGTAGCGGAGGAGCTTCACATCCTCGATCTGGGCGATGAAGTCGAACAGAGGGTAGCTCGGCGCGGGGATCAGCACCTCGTCGCCCGCGTCGCAGAGGAGCTTGAACAGCCAGGCGTAGGCCTCGCTCGTGCTCGAACAGAGAACGATGTCGCCTTCCGCGGCGGAAACGCCCCGCTCCTCGCAGTAGGACCGGACCGCCCGGCGGGCACAAGGCGATCCGAGGGGCTGCGGATCGTAGCGCGCCACCGCCGGATCGGAGATCGCGTCGAGGATCTCGGCGACGGGATAGGAGATGCCGCACCGCGTCGGATTCGACTCCGTGAGGTCGAGGATCCGCTCGCCCGAGGCGAGCAGCTCGCGATGCCGTCGGGCCAGATCGTTCATCCCCAGGTCCCAACGCGTCCGTCCGGAGAAGAAGCGCATCCTGAAGGGTTCGTCCTTTCTGGAGTGGTTTGGCCGCGCCCGAGACGCCCGATCGGCGGGCCGGCCCGCGGCAGTGTCGCGGACTCAAGAACCGGGGGCGGACCCAAGATGGACCCGCCCCCGGCGCTGACTCCGTCTTCAGTCGCTAATGGACGTAGAGCAACTTCCTCGTGTAGTCGCTCCCGTTCGCACTGATGCGCAAGTAGTAGATCCCGGTCCGAACCCGCACGCCGGCGGCGTCACGTCCGTCCCAGGAGAACTCGTACGCTCCGCCGGAGAGCGATGCGTCGAGCAGATCCCGGACCTTTTGCCCGCGCACGTTGTAGATCGCCGCGCGCACGGGTCCGTCCTCCCAGAGATCGATCGTGATCGCCCCGTTCGTCGTGTAGGGATTCGGTAGCGTCACCGACGTCTCTCCGTCTGCTTGGTCGGACGTAGGACCCGCGCGCCGATGCTTGATGATGAAGGTCTGATCGCTCCGATCGGATACTCCATTCAGGTTGTCGGTCACACGGATCCGGTATCCACCCAAGCCTTGGCAGAAGACCGGAGTCCATCGGTAGCTTCCCGTGTTGGGCGCCGCCTCCTCGATGGGCGCGCAGAACTCGTCCCCCTTCAGAAGCTCGATCCGGACCGTCGGACCCCCGTTCGTGGAGACCCAGACGATGTCGTAGGGGACCCCCCAGACCAACCGCTCGTGACCGTTCGGCGAGATGACCTGGATCGCCGCCTGGCCCGGGATTGAGAAGGTCCCGTTGCTGTCGTCGAAGTAGAGAGTCCTCAGGTTCGTGATCCGAACCTTGTACCCCGTGGAGGCGCCGCCGCACTGGGCCGCCGTCCACGGGAAGCTTCCGTCGTCGGGGGTGCTGGGCGCGATGGTCGCGCAAACCGACCCGTTCAGCAGAAGCTCGATCCGGACGTCGTCCCCGCCGGCACCGGACGTCCAGCGGATGTCTTGCTGCGTGCCTGCAGGCCAGACCTCGCCGCCGTTGGGCTCCTGCACGATCGGATCGGTCGGCAGCGTCGAGGTGACGGGGATCCTGAACGAGAAGCAGGTCGAGTACTCGCCGTACTGCCCGCATCCGTCCTTGGTCTTCACCTGCCAGAAGTAGGTCGTGTCGAGAACGAGCCCCGCATAGTCGTAAGACGTGCCGAGGACTTCCGACTCGGCTCCCCCGCCGCAGACGGTGCCGAGTCGGACCGTGTAGGCCGAGGCTCCCGGGACCGCGCTCCAGGTGAGCGTCCCATCGAGCGGAACGTCCGTCGCCCCGTCTGCGGGGGTGAGCAGCGCCGGCGGCGGAAGCGGGGCGGCCGGCACCGTGGTGAATGTGAAGGACGAGGAGTAGGAACCGTAGACGTCGTCGCAGTTCTTGGTCCTCACACGCCAGATGTAGGTCGTCCCCGGCAGGAGCAGGTAGTCGTACTCGGAACCGGTGACCTCATGCGTGTCGCGCGCCCGAACCGGCGTCGCGATCTCCACCATGTAGCCGGTCGCGCCATCGACGTCGCTCCAGTCGAGCGTGCCGGCCGTCGGTTGACAGATCGCGTCATCGGCCGGCGTCAGGAGCGTCGGGGGACCGAGGACGACGCCATCACACTCGGTTGTCCTGAATGAGAAGCATGTCGAGTAGGGACCGAACTGGTCGCAGGCGTCCTTCGCGCGGACGCGCCAGAAGTATGTCGTCGCGAGATCGAGTCCGCCGAGCGGGAACATAGAGGCGGTCATGTCGTAGATCGCTCCCACGCCGCAACTCGTCCCGACCTGAAGCTCATACCCGACGGCGCCTGCAACGTCTGCCCAATCGAGTGTCAGAGCGACCGGCTGGTCGAAAGCCCCGTTGGCCGGGCTGAGCAGGGCCGGCGCCCCGAGCGGGGCGGGAAGCGTCGTGAACGAGAAGCAGTTCGAGTAAGACCCGTACTCGCCCTGCGCGTTCTTCGTCTTCACGCGCCAGTGGTAGGTCGTCCCGGCAGTGAGGCCCGAGTA
>VGJL01000125.1 GCA_016867495.1 Candidatus Eisenbacteria bacterium
TCAAGCACTATGAGTAGAATCGCGGTGGCGCAAAGGAAACTGGACCAAGTCAACCGGGCGCAGGAACTGCAAGACCTGGGCTTTCCGCCTGGCAATCGCATCGAACGCCTCAAAGGTAACCGCATGGGACAGCACAGCATCTACCTCGTGAGTCTCGATCCGGCGTTGGGCAGAGAGATCAAGAAGGCCCGTACAACGCGAGGCGCCGACAGTCGACGGCTCCCCGGCATTGATCGGGCGGATCGTTGCGCCGGGGAGCCGTCCTGATGTCCGCGAACTCGCTGACCGCGGGCTCTCCCGCGATGGCAATCAGGGGGCCTAGTACTCCTCGATCTGCACTCTCGAGCGCATCACGGCCTCGCTGATGTCTCCCGCGGAGTAGCTCTTCAGGTCCTGGGCCTTCGCCTTGACGATCACGCGCGTGATCTCCTTCTCCTTTGAGAAGGTCAGCTTCTGCATGTAGCCGGCAATCAGGAACCACTCGCCATCGCGGATGATCGTCATGGTCTCGCCATAGTCGAGGAGCACCTGGACCAGCTCCTCCTTGCCCGCCTCGAAGCGCTTCTGGCGATCGTGTTCGATCTCGATGAGCCGCTTCTCCCGATCGCCTTCCTTGTCGTCCTTGCGCGGCTTGCCGGGCGTGTCGATCTTCTTCGACTTCTTGATGACGATATATTCATTCCCCTCATCGTCCACCTTGGTCTCGAAGACATCGTTCAGGCCCATGAGCGTCGCGCCGAGATCGAATCCGTCGCTTGTCAGCGAAGCCTCGAAGCCGAAGATCGCGCCATACCCGTCGAGGTAGAGGCCGTGCGTGTTCTCGGACCCGTGCACGAGGAAGTTCGGGCTGTCGATGAGGACCTTGTCGATGATGCGCTCCATGACTCCGATCTGCCGGAGCATCTTGCTGGACGCCGGGGAGTCCTGAGACCAGACCGGCCCGCAGATCAATCCCAACAGGGCCGTCGACGCGATGCCAAGGATGGCGATGCCGCCCTTGCTGATGCCGCTATGATATCTCGACCTCATCTGATTACTCCTTCCCCAGGTGTGATGGTTGAATCGACGGCCTGCGCGGCGGAGCCTCCACCCAGAGACCCTACGATTCTATCGATGTTCGAGCGACTGCGGAGCCTCTCTTCGAGAAGCCCGACGTTGAGCGCCTCGATGCGCGACCGCAGCTCGTTGTAGTCCTCGGTCTGACGATCGACGACGTCACCCAGGCTCGCCTGGAGGTAGCCAGCCACCTGCTGGTCCCTCTGGCGCGCGTAGTCGTTCAGGAGCGCGACGACCGCCTGGATCATACCGGTCGAGTAGGCGTCGAACTCCTCCTTCGTGAAGTAGGGAACTCGCTCGTCAGCCTGCTGCGCGCTCGCGCGCCCGCCGGGCTCGAGCGTTCCTTCCCGTCCCATCCGCGAGCTCGCCAGGGGACCCGACGCCGGATCGAGACGGGAGAGATCGCCGTCCCGGGCCGCTGGCGACTGCCCCCGCTCGAAGCCGAAGGCGAATCCCGCATCCGTCCTCGTGACGCGGAAACCGCTCACCGCGAGAACGGCGACCAGGCACGCGGCGACGCTTACGGCCCATGGAGTCGCGGTAAGCACTCCGCGCAGCCGCGCCGCCCAACCTACCCGGCCGGGGACCGCGACGGGGCGCGACTCTACGCCGGCGTCGTCGTCGACAAAGACGAACCGCGGGGGCTGATCGGTCACGTCCCAGGTCCCCAGAAAGGATCGAGAGGCGACCAGGTCTTCCCAGTGGGCGCGCAGTTCGTCGTCCTCCTCGATGAGCCGCCTGAGCATGCGCTCCTCGTCGCCCGAGAGCTCCCCATAGAGGAGGGCGACAAGTTTCTCGAGACGTGGATCGAGGGGATTCTCCGTCATCTCGCCGCGCCTCCCGTCCCTCATCTCCTCGCGCCTCTTGTCTGTCATCTCGTTGTGCCTCCCTCGGGGCGGATCCGCGCTCGCGCCCCGCCTTCGATCATCCGGCGGCCGCGCCGTCCATGATCCGTTCCCGCGCTCAGCCGGCCCCCTGCTCGCCAAGCATCCTTCGCACCGAACGCAGGCCGTAGAAGATCCTTGTGCGGACCGTCGCCGCCGGGACTCCCGTGATCTCCCCGATCTCCTCCGAGCTGAACCCGTGATACTCGCGAAGCATGATGGCCCACCTCTGTTCCTCCGGGATCTTGCCGAGAATCGCCTCCGCGGTACGCATCATGACCCCCCGCTCCATCGCGGCGTGCGTGCGGTTCTGCTCTGCCATCTGCATGGCGAAGGGCCCGCTCTGCTGATCTTCCGCATCGATGGATCGAACCTCCGTCCTGCTCCTCGGGGAGCGGAACCGGTCTCTTATGAGATTGAGGGCGATGTGATGCAGCCATGCCTTGAACTTGCCCCCCTCCCGCAACTTCTTAATCTGCAGATAGGCCTTGAGCAACGCCTCCTGGCAGATGTCCCTCGCGTCCTCGCTGTTGCCCAGGTTCCTAAGCGCGAAGCGATAGATGCTGGTCTCCCAGCGCGCGGTCAGCTGGTTGAAGGCCTGCGTGTTTCCCTGCTGCGTCAATGAGACGAGCTGTTCGTCGCTCAGGGAGTCCAACCCGCTCCTCCTGCCGCCGGCGATCCGGATCTGCCGTATGTCGGTGGGTCCATTCGACCGGAGGGTAGACCGTCTTCGTCTGTCTGTCCCGGAGGATGGTTCCTCAACCGCGTGTACCCGGCTAGACGCCGAGGGGCGTTCCCTCGTTCAAAGTCATCGGCGAGCGCGAAGGCCCGCGCAGGAGGGGCTGCGGCCGATCGACATGCCGGGGGGGGACAGTCAACGCAATATAGGACAACAGGTTAGGCACAGTCCTCGACCGGCCGCCCCGGGTCTTGTCGGGGTGCGCCGATGCAAACGGTCGGCCTGGCGGAGCGGTCGCCTCAGGAGAACAGATCCGACTGCCCCGACCAGACCTGGTCCCACCTCTTCCCCAGGCAGGAAAGGACAGCCTCCGCGATCGGCCGGATCTGTTTCTCGATGTAATGCTCGTAGTCGAGGGGGTTGCGAGCCCCGTCCGCGGGCTCCGGTCCCGCGGTCGTCATGACGTAGTTCACGAGCCTCCCCTCGCGCTCCGTCATCTGCCTGGCCGCCTTCACATGAGGGGGAGTCGTCTTCGTGTACTTCTCCGGCTCCTTTCTCAGAGCCTTGGTATAGACCAGATCGGCGTCGCGGCGGCCGGTCCGGATCTCTTCGACCATGGACCGGATAAACTCCTCGACCGGCTCGTCGCGGAAGACGCGCCAGAGGAGATCGTGCTGGAAGCGCTTCGCCAGCTCCGTCCAATCCCTCCTGGCCGATTCGAGCCCCGTGAAGACGATCTCCTCCTGGTCTCCACGGACGATCAATCCCGCATAGCGCTTCTTGCTCCCTTCCCGGGAGTGCCTGAGACCGGGCAGGAAGAAGCGGTCGTAGAGCCTCTCGAACTGCAGGAATAGCCTGCTCTCGACGCCGTAGGCCTCCCTCAGGTGTCGCGCGAGCGCCTCGTTCGCCCGCGCCGCGAGCCGCTTCCCCAAGGCGAGAGCCTCCTCTCGGCTCCCCGCTCCGCTCGCGATGAAGAGCGAGTCGGTATCCCCGTAGAGGACGCGAAATCCCTCATCCTCCATGAACCTCTTCGTCCAGAGCAGAATCGTCTGACCGAAGCGGGTGATCGCGTTCGCTGTCGGCGGCGAATGGAAGCGGCAGCGGGGCGTTCCCAGCACCCCATAGAAGGAGTTCATCAGGATCTTGTAGGCCGTCGAGCCGATCGCGTCTCCGCGGGCCCTCGCCTGCTCCCGCTCGGGGAAGAATCTCTCGAGAAGCTCCGGCAGGATCCCTCCCCCTCGACGGAAGAAGGCCCCGTTCGGCGCCCGGATCAGGCCCTCCCCGCCGGCCGGATCGGGGACATGAGAGAGCGGATCGGGGACATGAGAGAGCGGATCGAGATGAAAGGTCAGGATGATGCTCGGATAGAGGCTGCGGTAATCGAAGACGAGGATCCTCTCATAGAAGCCCGGCTCCGCGTCCAGGACGTACCCTCCGGTCGTCGGCTCGACCGGCGCCTCCGCGTCCACGCTCGGCGCGACCATGCCACGCTTTCGCAGCTCGTGAAGGTAGAGAAAGTCGAACGACGCGATCGACGCGCCGACCCGGTCGAGCGGCATGCCGGTGAGAAGGCTCCTCTGGATCGCGAGAGGAACGAGCCGCAGCTTTTCGATGATCTCGTATGCGAGTCGCGCGTCGGTCAGGTTGTAGGCGACGAACTTCCCGACATCTTTCTTGTGCGCGGCTTCGATCCAGGAGGCGCGGCCCGGGGCCGCGCTCAGCTTCCCTTCGCCGAGCACCTTCCGGGCGGCGGTCTCGAGCTTGTAGTCCTGGAGCCGCACGAAGGCGCCGCGCAGGAGCGCCACTCCGTCCAGAGCCACGCGGCCGGGGATGGATGCGCGCGAGGAGCCCCAGAACGACCGATCGACCCGGATCGAGCAGCGGAGATCGGCGCGCCCTATGTGGAAGGGGATGCCGAGCGCCCTGCAGCGGGTGTCGAGGAATGACAGGTCGAAGTCGATCAGATTCCATCCGACCAGGATGTCCGGATCAACGGCGCGGATGCGGGCGATCGCGCCGCGGAGGAGGCTCGATTCATCCGCATAACCGGCCGCTTCCGGCGGGAGCGGTCCGCCGCCGGGATCGATCAGGTGGACCTCCCGGATCTTCTCGCCATAGAGACCCACGGAAAGCAGCCCGGTCACCGCGGCATCGGTCTCTATGTCGACAGAAAGCACGTCGAGCTGCGGGGTCCACTCCGCCGGGAAGAGCTCGACGTCCTCGAAGATCCGATCCACGAGCCGGCCGCGGCGGGAGGGCCCCTCGATGCGCATGGCTCCGCGCAGCCCCCGATCGATCAGGAAGCGGGTCGCGAACGGGATGTCCGCCTCGAGACAGGCGATTCCGGCGGAGGCGAGTCGATCGCGGATCGCGGGCGTGTCGGGCGGGGTCGGGACGGTCACCCGCGCCACCGGTTCCCCTTTCATCGAGATCAGCTCGGTCGGCGCGAACTCGACACCGGTCCCCAGGAGGGAGAGAGAGCGCGCGGAGTCCGCTTCGCGGATGAAGAAGTGGGGGCGTGTCCGGCCATCGCGGACGACGAAGCTCTCCCCCGTGTCGAGCGCGCCGAAGAGATGGACTACGGCGCGCCCGCTCTCGATCCGGTAGGTCGGATGGAGAAGGAAACCTAGTGGCATCGGGGCGGAGTCGACCCCCGTGGCGGAAGACCCCGAGGCTGTGTCCGAACGGCTGGAGCCCCTCCCGTCGTGCCCGTCTAGGCCTCCTTCTTGGCCTTCTTCTCGGCCCTCTTCTCCATCAGGCTCTTCTTGGCCTTCTTCTTCGTCTCCTTCTTGACATCCTTTTCTTTGCCCATCGAATCCTCCTTCGTTCCGCGGCTCTCCGGTTTGGAGCCCGCGTCTCTGCGCTCAGTCTTAGCACGGGGAAGGTGCATCGGCAAGCCGCGGGGATGGCCGGGGGACAACAAGAGCCCTCCCCTCCTGAGGGAGGGGAGGGCCAGAGGAGGCGCGCCGCCGGATCGAGTCCGGCGACGCGGGCGCGGCCTTACAACCCGACCACCTTGGGAAGCTCGTCCCGATCGAGAAGGTCGCGGATCTTCTCGAGGAGCTTGCGAGGGCTGAACGGCTTCGTGATGTAGTCGTCCGCCCCGGCCTGGAGCCCGACCTCGCGGTCGACGGCGCGTCCCTTGGCGGAGAGCAGGATCACCGGGATGCCCTTGAGCTGCTCGTCCTGACGCAGCCGGCGGCAGACCTCGTAGCCGTCCATCTTGGGCATCATGATGTCGAGGACGACCAGATCGGGCCGCTCCTGCTCGATGAGCCGCATGGCCTCCTCTCCGTCGGCCGCGGTGAGGACCTGGTACCCCTCCATGGTGAGGCTGAACTCGAGTATGTGGACGATGTAGATCTCGTCATCGACAACAAGGATGCGTTTGCGATCCACCGGTTCCTCCAGGTTCTCAGTCTCCGCGCCGTTCCCAGACAACGACGCTGCCCGGCCGGCTCTTGCCGTAGCGCTTCAGCTCGGCGGCGATGTCGGAGAGCTGGCCGATGTGGGTGATGACCCTGCCGATGCTGGTCACGCCGGCGATGGTCACGGTCATGAGGGGTATCTTGGTGAGGACATTCTGGCGGTTCGTCGTCATCACGAATCCCCGCTCGCGGTCCTCTTCGGAGTAGAAACTCGGCACCTTCTCGTCGAACTCCCGGACGATCTCCGCGGCGACTGCGCGCGCGTGCTCCGGCGTCGAGAAGGCGACGAAGTCGTCGCCTCCGACGTGACCGACGAAGTCCTCCTTGCTGCCGTACTTCGCCACCGCGCCGAGGATCACCGAGGCGGTCCATCGAATCACATCGTCTCCGGCCTGGTAGCTGTAGTAGTCGTTGAAGGCCTTGAAGTGGTCGAGGTCGATGTAGAGGAACGCGAACTCCGCGCCCGACTCGATCCTCTGGGTCGCCGCCGCCTCGATCGCGGCGTTCCCGGGGAGGCCTGTCAGCGGATTCGCCTGGCGCTGCAGCCTGCTCCACTGCAGGATGTTGCGCATCCGCGCGAGCAGCTCCTCGCGCGAGTGCGGCTTGGTCAGGTAGTCGTTTGCTCCGACATCCAGACCGGCGACCTTGTCCTTCAACCCGCCGAGGGCGGTGAGCATGATCACCGGGATCTGGCTCGTGAGGAAGTTCGCCTTCAGTCGCCTGCAGACCTCCGACCCGTCCATCCGGGGCATCATCACATCGAGGAGAACGAGATCGGGGGGCCTGGACCGGACGCTCTCGAGTCCCTGGATGCCGTCCTCCGCCGTCTCGACTTCGTAGCCCGCATGCTCGAGCTGGAGCTTGAGAACCTTCCTCAGCGAGTCCTCGTCTTCAACGATCAAGATTCTCTCGTGGCTCATGATCCCGCGCTCCGATGTCTATGCCAGGGCCCGCGCTTTTCCCCGCGTATCGGCATTCCCGACCGCACGCGTTAGCGCCCAGGCGGTTCCTCGGCACCGAGAAGATAGGCAATCGCCATGCCAGAGTGGATCCTTGGGCCGGATGCGCCTCGCGCCCGGAGACCGCGGCGAATCCGGCGACTCTAGAACACCGGGGGCGCGCGGGCGTTCCTGCCCGCTTGCGAAGTGCCATGCTCCGCGATTCCTCGTGGCGGTTTGCATGAGCGCGACCTCGCTGCGTTGAAGCGTGCGATTCGCTCGACCACGCCAAGATCGGAGGCGCGGCTGGGGGTTTTCGCCCGGTGAGGGGACCGGCGGGGCCCATCCTCCTCGCGGGGCGCCTGCTCGCC
>VGJL01000126.1 GCA_016867495.1 Candidatus Eisenbacteria bacterium
CTGCGGCCTGCTCTGCCACGGCTTCGCACGCCTGCGCTGCCCGCAGTGCGGCTACGAGAGGCTGGTGGCCTTCTCGTGCAAGGGCAAGCTCTGTCCGAGCTGCCTCGCCCGGCGGGCGGGGGACACGGCGGCCTGGCTCGTGGGTCATCTTCTGCCCGAGGCCGGCTATCGCCAATGGGTGTTGACCTTCCCCTGGAGCCTGCGCTTCCGGCTGGCGATGGATCGTGCGTTGGTCCATGAACTGCTGACGGTCTTCCTGCGGACTCTCTTCGCCTGGCAGCGCCGGCGCGGTCGGGAGAGTGGGATCGTCGGCGGCCATACGGGAGCGGTGACGTTCGTGCAGCGTTTCGGGGGGGTGTTGAATCTGAATCCGCACGTGCACAGCGTGCTTCCCGATGGGCTATGGGTGGCGGACTCCTCCGCGGGCGGGGGGACTGTTGGGCCGTTGCGTTTCGAACCCTTGCCCGCGCCGACGACGGCGGAGGTGGAGGAGTTGGCCGGGACGGTGGCTCGGCGTCTGAAGGGTCGGGTGGTTGCGGCCTGGGAAGCGCGGGGCAGCGACTACTTGGATCCTGAGCTGCCCGGTCTGGAGGGGGAGGAGATCTGGGGCAAATTGCCAGGAGCGGCTCTCCCTGCGGGAGGACGGCAAGGTGGTGTACCGGTTGCGCCGTCCCTGGCCGAAGGAGGGGGGAGCGACGCATAGGCGCGATGGATCTTCCTTCTATGGGCAACCATTTCATAGGATATGCCCCTCATTCCGCCCTCCCCTTTCTGTAGTATTATTGGCTACGCAATCGAGAGCTAAAACGAACCCTGTCCCAGTCACCACAAGGAGTTGCGACTTCCTGTCGGGGAGAACTTCGGCCTAACCAGTATCAGTCTGGATCACCCGAGTTACGCACCGGTTACGCGGGTCAGCCGGCGACACGGGCCGCGGCGGTGCCGCGGACGGGGCTGATCACGGCGTTCCCCCCGGCTGCGTGCAGCTTCTCCGGACAGCGCTCTGGAACGGAGGCTTGACAGCGCCGGAGGACCAGAAGACAATGAGAGACAGCCCTGGCCAGGCCGTCATCGGGGGCGCCGCCGTGATGCCGCCGCGGCCACGAACACGGGAGCGCCTTCTTGCGGGTCGGCTCCGACGGGGAGCTGTGTCATGAGATATCCGTCGCGCCTCCTCTCCGCCCTGATCCTTGGGTCTCTCGGCTCACTCGGCGTCTGCCCGCCTGGCGCCGCGGCCCGGGAGGAGCCGGTGCCGATCACCATCAATTACACTCCGGCGAACCTCGATCTATTCGAGACGGTGGCGCTGCCTGACGACAGGCTCCTGTTCATGCGCGGGCAGGTGTTGAACGGCATCGGGTGGCCGCCCGAAAATACCCGGGGTCGCGTGGTCACGACCTGGCCGTCCTGGAGGGAAGCCCAGCAGCATGAGGTCGCGTGGGCTCCCTTCACCGACGTCTTCGGCTACGACATCGAAGCGGACTCGCCGCCCGAGGAGACGGAAAACGTGGCCAGGACGATCCAGGAGATTCTGGCCTACCTGGCCCTGCTCGCCCAGCAGTACGGGCATCCGATCCTCCTCTCGGCCGGGCTGAACTACAACTTCGGCACGCAGCACGCCCTCGAGCTGGCCCAGGCGGACGAGGTCCACATCCACGCGAACGAGCTTCTCAGAGTCTATCCCGCCTCCGGTCCGCACGGCGAGAACTATGTCGAATGGGCGGTGGCGCGAGCGTCGCAGGTGCGGGAGGCCAACCCTGGTGTTCGCATCCAGCTCGCCGTCCTCGTCCCGGGCATGGAGGCGTCTCTGGCCATCCAGGTGACGGAAGACTTGAGCCGAGAGATGGAGGCGGCCGCCCTGGAATTCCAGGGGCTCACCATGTGGGCCGAGACCGATGTCCTGGCCGCCTTCCTGAGCTGGCTCAGGCCGGCGGCTTCATCCGGCGAGGGACCCTCCTCCGCGAAGGGCGCGTGGATCGAACAGATTGCTCCCAACCCGTCGCGCGGGCTGGCCGAGATCCGCCTCGCGCTGCCCCGGCGTTCGCCGGTCCTGGTGGAGCTCTTCGATGCCGCCGGGCGGCAGGTGGGTACGGTGGTGGAGGGGGAACTGGACCCGGGCGAGCGCACGCTTCTCCTGGAAACGCGAGGCGCGGCCAGCGGCGCCTACTATTGCCGGCTTCGTACTCCGTATTCCGCTCATTCGCGACGAATCACCGTCCTCAAGTGACGGGCGGAGCGACATCCGGGTCAACCGGCTGGGTAAGGCCCGGAATCGCGCCGGGCCCGACGCGGGCACCTTCTTCATCCGTCCGATCCTCCTGGCTCATCTTCCTCTTCCTGGCCCTGTTCTACACGCTCTGCACGAGCGGGCGCGTCTATACACCCGATGGCGTCACCATGGGGCTTGTGGCGCAGAGCGTCGTCCGTGGAGAGGGTCTCGCGATTCCCCCCGGGGAGTTTCCTGAAGGTTTTCTCTTCCGGGGGAAGGACGGCCGATCCTATAGCAAGTACGGTGCCGGGCTCTCCCTGGTCTCGGTCCCGCATGCCGCCCTGGGGCTGCTCCTGGCCCGCGCGGCTCCCTCCAGCGCGGTCGATCTCTTCGACGGGCCCACCGATCTCTGGTACTCGCCCCGCGATCCGTCTACGGCCTGGCACTTCCTCGCCGTAGGTCTGGTTTCAGCCCTCGTGGCCGCCGCCGCGTGGGACGGTGACGGCTATCCGCGCTTCGTCGAGCGGGAGTTCCGTCGCTACCTCGACTGCGGCCTGCTCTGCCACGGCTTCGCGCGGCTACGAGAGGCTGGTGGCCTTCTCGTGCAAGGGCAAGCTCTGTCCGAGCTGCCTCGCCCGGCGGGCGGGGGGACACGGCGGCCTGGCTCGTGGATCATCTTCTGCCCGAGGCCGGCTACCGCCAATGGGTGTTGACCTTAACCATCGACCCTTCCAGCCGGGCGACCCGCTATGCCGTCTTTCTCAGCTTCGCCGGTTGGTAAGCCTCCTCTGATCGCCACATGGACAGAACGATGGAGGCGATCTGGCGCGCCAGGGTCAACTTGGCCAGGTTCGGCTTCGTGCCTCCATCGAGGAGCTGCTGGTAGTGTCGGTAGAGAGGCTCCTCTGCCCGCGCCCGCTGAATGACGGTGGTGGCCGCGCCCTTGAAGATCATCTTCAGGGTGCGGTTGTGACTCCGGTTGAGCCCCCTGGTGCGTTGCACCGGCACCCGCACCCACCGTCCGTCGGGAGCTCTCATCCAATCGGAGGAACTGCGCATGACGATCGCCATGCCGGCGTAGGCTCAGAATGCCCGCTTGCTCGAGAAGCGGTACGGGGTGACCACGATCGGCAGGAGCTGGGCGATCCGGATGGGGCCCAGCCCCGGACAGGTTTCCAGAATCCGACTGATCTTGTGCCGGTGCGATTCGGCGAGCATCGCCTGCCCCGCCCGCTTCTGCAACGCGCGGATCGCGTCGAGTTCCTCGGAGAGGAGCTGACCCGGGGAGCGCATCTTCACGGGCAGCTTCTTCATCCACGCCTCTCGAGCCGAAGCCCGATACACCTCCTTGCCTTCGGTCGAAATGCCGCGTGAACGGAACAAGCTCTTCAGCCGGTTCTGCACCCGCACCGAATCGTCCACGATCATCGCGTAGGCCCGGCTCAACTCCCGTAGCACCCCAAACTCGCCCAGCCCCTTGTAGACATACGTCTCGATCGTGCCCACCCGCATCGCTTCGGCCAGGCCGAAGGCGTCCCGCTGGTCGTCCTTCGACCCACGCCTCTCCGCCACCCCCACCACCACGATCTCCTCCACTTGGGGGGCCAGCACTTCGTGAAGCCAATGGGAATGCGTTCCTTCTTCCAGACAAAGATGCCGCGGCTGGGGAATCGTCTTGAGGAACTCGATCAGCACGCGTGCGTTCGTCTCCAGAACCTGAGACTGCAGCCGCCGACCGCTCGGACCGACCACGGCGATCGTGCAGCTTGACGCATGGGCGTCGAGCCCGATATGCCTGTCCACAGGCGTCCTCCTTCCTGGGTGCAAGTGGTGACTCCGCAAACGTCATCGGAATCCTGCCTCCATCCAGCGGAGAACACCATTTCTTCGCAGACAGGCCCGGCCACCGACCGGCGCGAGTCCAGCCTCGCGGACGCCAACCCCCATAATGCCTATGCGCTCGAAAGAGTGGCGAGGTTGCGTTTAGCGGCAACTTCACAGGCGAGGTATCAAGCTGGGGCGAGAGCGGCGATGAGATGTTCCGTCGAATCGCTCACGACTTCGCCAAAGAGATCGCCCGGCACGGCCCCCGGTAGGGCGCGCAGGCCAAGAAGAGCTGGTAGGGAATTCCAGCGCCCTTCTGGTTTCGGACGACAGCGCGCGAGTGAAGATCTTCCTCTGACGGCGGCCTGCAGTCGAGAACTGCGTCCGCATCCGGCACATGTTCTTTAGTCAATCCTCAATCATAGAACCTGCCGGAAGGGGCCGGTTCACCCGGCCCCTCGCCGTCTGGTGGGGAATCACGACAACGCGCCCAACGGGGCTCTGCTCAGCGTGTGATCGTGATCTTGCGGCTCATGACCACCGTTCCTATTCCGACTCTGCAGAAGTAGGTCCCCGCCGGCAAGGGCTCGTCGTTTCCGTCGCGACCATCCCAAGCGAGACGCAGTGCTCCATCCGGCATCGGACCGGCGAAGAGTTCGCGGACCCTTCTCCCCGCGGCGTCGAAGAGGGCGATGTCGATCTCGCCTTCGTGACCAGGCAGGCTGAGAGCGATTTCCGCCGCTTCCCCAGCCGACAGCGGATTCGGCGCTGTTCTGATCCCCGTCCAGCCGCAGTTCGCGGGCTCAGTCGTCCCGCTCGTCGGATCCTCCATGAACAGGACGCGGGCGATCTGAACCGGATCCACCCTCGCATAGAGATCGTTGCGATCGGTCGAGTAGCCGCCGCGGTCCATGAAATGGAGATTGTAGTAGGGGACGTTGACCGTGGTCCCGTTGAGGGGATTCACGATCTCCATGTACCCCATGTTCTCCGGCTGCCCACAGGTCAAGCAGTTGTAGTGGCCGAACGTAAGATGGTGAATGACGTACGCGCGATCCGGCAGCGGTCCTTCGGGCAACTCTCGGATGACACCAGCCATCCTGACGGCCAGCTCGCGGCCGTCCGGAACCAGGTTGCGGTTCTCATCCGGGATCGTGGGATCCATGCCCAGAGCGAGTTCCTCCTCGTTCGTGAGGCCGTCGCCATCGCCGTCCCCGACCACCGGCAACCAGTGGACCGTCCCGTCACCCGTAAGAACAGTGCGAAGCAGGATGGGTAGTACGCGCCCCTCGTTGTGCGTGCCGTTGTAGACGCACGCGCCGTTGGCCAGAGCATGGACGCCGACGAACGGGACGGAGAGCGTGAGACCTTCCCGAGGATTCACGATGTCCACGTGACCCATGTTGAACCATGATCCGCAGACCTCGCAGTTCTCCAGCCCGTCCATCCAGTACTCCATCAGAAACGGCGTGTCCGTGTTGGTGTCCGGATTCCTCGGCAGATTCGCCAGGACAGGCAGCAGCCCCTCGATGAACTGCGCTCCATCCGGAACGGTGTCGCCGTCGGTGTCACAGTTCAGAGGATCGGTCCCGATGGCGCGCTCCTCCTCGGTGAGGAGGCCGTCGCCATCCGGATCGTTGCTGTCCGGGAAGGGAGGCTGGTGCGCGGAATCGTAAGGGAAGTAGATCCGCTTGAGCGGATCGATGGCGACCCGACCCTGGTGCATCATGCCCCAGTACTCGAGGCAGCCGTTCTCGAGGTAATGGAGGGCGATGAAGTGGAGGTTGTACGTCAAGCCGCCACGGTTGTGGTTGATGATCTCGACAAATCCCATGTCCACGCGCATGCCGCAGATCATGCAGGGCTCATAGTCGTGGAGGTAGTGCGGGATGACATCGATCCCCGGATGTGGGGAGTTGATCAGTTCGTTCAGGTAGTATGAAGTCTGAACCCCGTCCAGGAAGCCGTTGACATCCGTGTCCGGGTTGTCCCAGCTCGTGCCGCGTAGGATCTCCTCGGCGACGGAGAGGTAATCGTTGTCGCCGTCATCGTGAGTCGTCAGCCAATGGGGGTCCTGCGCCGAACTCCACGCCGCCGCGCCCGCCGAAAGCGCCAGCGAGGCCGCCAGCGGAGCCAACGTGCGCGGAAGGGTGGGGACCGGGCGGCGCAGCATCTTGCGTCCCCGGAAGAGGCGCGCGCACTCCGCGTGGATCCTGCGGTATTCGCGCAAGAGACCGGGCGTGACGACACAGTCCGGGCACGCCCAGTGGAAGAGGATCTCCTGTTCCTCCCGCGAGAGCTGGTTCGGCGCGTAGGGCCTTCGGATGAATTCGTCCACGCAGCAAGAGGGATAGCCGAAGAACCATCCCTCTTGGCGGATCTCGCGCGGCGTGTTCTGCAGCCGCGTGCCGTGGAAGCGACGGCGATAGAACTCAGTGGCCCTACTGCTGCGTGAGAATACGGTCTGCGGGATCTTGCGGCCGATTCTGGTGCGCCTTTCGATCGTGTCGACCGACAGTCCTGCCGATCCGATTGCGTCGCGTTCGCCCTCCTTCAGCTTGCCCTCCCAGCGGCTCAGGGGCTTCAGACCGTAGCGCGTGAGCTGCACGAGATAGGCGAGCTGAGGATCGAGCTGTGTCAGGCGTTGCTCGTTTGTCGGCATTGGGCACTCCTTTCATCCCCCGATGGCCGTGCAGCCTTGCTGCGGCAGGGCGGGGAGCGGGGGCCCGCATACCTGCTCGCCTCTGCTCGCGACTTCCTGGCCGGGCGGCGGGACCGGGGGCGGCTACTTCCTTGGTTGCGCGATGAATCAGAATATGGAGGGAAATCATCCTGATCCGACTCGCCAGCAACGGGTGGGGCGCGGGTCTCATCCGGACCCCGCCGTGGTCCGCGAAAACCTCATCTCGGGTAGAAGCAACTGACCTTGGAGTTGAAGGAGTCAGGCTTAATAGGCCGGGGGACGCTCGTGAGGTCTGATCCGGGTCAACGATCCGGGCGCGAAGCATCGGGAGCGCGAAGGCTGGACGCATGTGCCCCCCGTTAATCGCGTGCGCATCGACCAAGGGGAGCGGTCTCAGGCTGCGAGGCGATAGTCGTGCTGGATGCCGCCGAGAACGGGGAGAGCGACGATGCGGCCGTTCGGCGGGTGAGGCTCCATCAGCTCAGGATAAGGATCCGGGATGCCGTGGATCGCTTGCGACGGCCGCGCCCCGGTTGTAAAAGCGGATATACTCCCTGACGACGCGGCGGATGTGCTCCTCGCTCAAGAAGAGGAAGTGATCCAGTGCCTCTTG
>VGJL01000127.1 GCA_016867495.1 Candidatus Eisenbacteria bacterium
GCGCGCTCCCTCCCTCGATGCGCGCCCCCTCGGCCTTGGCTTCCAGCTTGACCTCGATCTTGCGATCGAGGTGGCTCCTCACCGCTGCGGCGATCTCGATCCGATCGCCCTCTCGCGCGAAGCGCGGCGCTCCCCACTCGATCTGGATCGGCTTGCGGACATCGACCTTGGCTTCGCCGTAGCCGAAGCGATCGATACCCGAGGACGCGAGCGCGCGGAATCGATAGCGAGTCAGATCATCGGCGAGCCGGAAACGAACCGTCGCCTTCCCATCCGGGCCTACCTTCACCGATGGATCCCAGTGGACCGTCGGGGCGAAACGCTTGCGAAGCCCAAGGGCGCCTCCGCCTCCGCCTCCGCCCGGCGTGAGCGCTCCCTTCTCGCCGCGCGGCGACAGGGAGAGGCGGAAGCGGATGTCGTCGTAGTCGACGCCGGTTCCCCGGGAGGCAAGGAATGTCGCGACGGGATCGGGATCGTCCGCTTCGATCAACTCGAAGATCGCATCGTCGACAACGGCGAGCGCCACTTCGCCGTCCACCGGTCCGCCCGAGATCTCGCGCAGATCGATGAGCACAGCGACCTCCTCGCCCGGCTCGTAGGCGTTGCGATCGGGAACTACCGAAACGCGCAGGCGCCAGTCTTCATCTCGGATCTGGAGGGGAATGGCTCCCCACCCGTGGTAGGGAAGGCGCCTCTTTCCATCCGCGCCCTGCGGCACCAGGGTGGGGCCGACGAGCACCGTGTGCACCGTCGGTCCGGAGGGCGCGAGTCCCGAGAGCGGCACGGGAATCCTCGGGGATCCCTCGAGACGCGAGATGCGCACGGCCCGCTGCACGCCCTCGTCCAAGACGAGCAGGAGGCCTTCTGTGGGGACGGCGGGTCCGGGGATCAGGATGGAGGCCGTGTCCCCGGGAGCGTAGCTCTTCTTGTCGGACTTCAGATCCAGCCAACCGGCGTCATCGCGGTACCAGGACGCCGCCTCGCGGCCCGAGACGTAGATGGCATCCCGCGCCCTCGTGGTTCTTCCCTCGAGGTCATTCGCCTCCGCCACGAACGAGTAGCTTCCGGGGGAGGAGGGACGATAGCGGAGGACGACCGGATCGCGGGCGGATGTGAACTTCCCCTCCTCGATCACCTCATCGTGCGGGACGTTCTCGTAGCCGAACACCGAGCCGATTCTGCGGACCCGGACAGTTCTCCACTCTCGCCTCTCGATCTTCCAGCGGATCTCCCGCCCTTCGATCGGCTTGTCGGTCGTGTCGAGCGCGACGGCGGAGAACTCGATCGTCTCGTCCCGCCGGTCGGGATCGAAGACCGCCCGAGCGCCGACTCTGACCGCCGCCCGCAAGGCCGGGAAGCTGACGACGTCGTACGCGGAGCGATCCGTGATGTCCCGCGCTCCCATCTCGAGCACGTAGGTCTGATCCTCCGATAGACCGGACAGGTCGGGGATGACGGGAAGGCGGGTCCTTCCCTCCGCGTCCAGGACTCCCTCTCCGGAGGCGAGGCGCGTCATTCCCCGCCACTCGCCCGTGTCGTCGCCTCCCGCCGGCCGCTCGTCGTGGAAGGCGAAGTCGCCGTACCCTCTCGGGCGCGACCAGTAAGTGTGGCGCGAGAGGGTCCAGCGCACCGGAGCGCCGGCCAGGGGACCGCCTCCGAGATAGGAGAATCGGCCCTCGACATGAGCGGTCGATCCCGAGACGGCGTACCCGTCCGGGCGCTCCAGCCGCGCCTCGAATCGCGGAAGCTTGTATTCCTGAACCTGGAAGGAGGCCCACCCGATCTCCGAGGCCTCATCGCCGCCCGTCATCGAGAATGCGATGGAGTGATCTCCGAGCGTCGCTCCGGCGGGGATGTTGTACGAGCCGCTCCCTCCCCCGGGAGCCGTGAGCGGGATCCGTCCGCGGTCGACGATCGCGCCGTCGGGTCCGCGGATCGAGTAGAAGACCGCATCGACCGCGGCGGCGGCGAGACCGGCATGGCTCGCTCTTCGAAGGTGCGTGATCCAGTGGGCGGTCTCTCCCGGCCTGTAGAGGGGACGGTCCGTGAACGCGAAGGCGCGGTTTCCGCCGCCTCCGTGGCCATCGTCCCAGGATGTCCAACCATACCTCGACAGCTCGATCCAGGCGGCGTCCTTACCGAGCCGGACCTGCGCGACGAGCGGAGTCTCATCCGGCAGCTGAAGGTCGCGCATCGGAGGGAGCCAGACGAGCCCCTCTGAATCGGTCACGCCGCTCCAGGAGTGAGTCGGCGCGCCGGGGACGCGGAGGAGGACCTCGGCGCCTCCGACCGGCTTCCCTTTGGAGAGAGACGTGACCCAAGCGATTCCAGGGCCTTCTCCCGACATGATCGAGAGGCCGAGGTCGGTGATCTGGATCAGCGCATCGTCGCGCAGGAGATCCCTCGCGCCCTGCGGCGACCGATGGAGCGGGCGCGCACGGGCCCGCAGATGAAGTACGCGGCCGGCGGCGGGCGCAGGTCCCAGCTTCGAGAGAGGGATGTGGACGGCTCGCGAGCTGTCGGGGGTTTCCCTCGGCTCGATCCACCGGGCCAGCAGCGGCAGGCGCGGACGGGCGAGGCGGCGCGCTGAGCCCGTCAGGCGCGCATCCACGCTATCGGGCGCGACCCACGCGCCGAAGACCTCGACGGTGTCGACATTGGTCCCCTCGATCCTGATGAAGGGTTCCGGGGCGCGGGGCAGGTATCCGCCGGCCGGGACGATCCTGAGCTCGTGATGCAGATGGGGAACCGTGAAGCCGATCTGCGCATCGGAGGAGAGGCTCTCGCCGAGGAGGGTCGTGAGGCCCGCCTTGATCGCGAGCGTATAGGAAGCGCCCGGGCGCAACCTGACCTGGACGCGATAGCTGGCCTCGGGCCTGCCGCCGCCGGGGGATCCCACGAAGCGCGACCCGGGAACGGGCCGCACACTCATCTCTCCGGCCGGGGGCAGGAGCGTCAGGCGCGACTGCAGGGCCTCGGGATCGACAGGTCCGGCGAGCCCCAGCATGAAACCGTCGACGTCCGCATGGATGGAGACCGGAACAGGCGGTCCGAAGCTCGTGAACTCGATCGCGAGCGGCTCTCTTATCCCGACCGCGGAGGAGAGAAACGGCAACCCCGCCGGCACAGACAGCCGGTATGTCCTGCCCGGGGCGATCGGAGCCTCCGGGCGCAGGGCGAGGATCCTCTGTGGCTCCGCGCGCTCGCCGCCGCGGAAGAACTCCCTTATCGCCATCGAGTCGACTGCCGCCGGCCGCAGCCTCATCGCGCCCGAGGGACCGGTGAGGAGGATCGAGTCGGCCGCCGACGGCGCGGGGGTCGCGTTGAACAGGAGATAGAGCGGCTCGTCGGGGGCGAGCATCCCTCCTTGGGCCGGAATCGATCGGAGGAGGCGGGGCCGGCCGACGACGATCTCCCATACGTAATCCGCGGCGAGGGCCTCGCCGCCCAGGGCGGCGGTTCCCCGCGGCACGCGGCAGACGATCCTGGTCCCTGCCGGCACGGGGGAGCGCGGGATGAAGGAGAGCGCGCGCGTGCCGATCCAGGAGAAGCTCCCCTGCAGGGGAGGATCGAGCAGCAGAGGCGCCTTCCCCTTCTCGCGGGCTCGGGCTCCCAGGGCGATCATCGGGGCGTCGAAGACGACGTCGATCGAGTGGAGCGCCGGCACGTCGCCGCGCGGACTCGCGATCTCCACGTCGAGCGATCCGGAGCTCTCGCTTTTCGGGTCTCCGTGCGGGACGGCGAGCCAGAGGGCGCTCGCGGCCGCGACGAGGATCGAGATGATTGCCGCCGAGCGAACTGCTTGTCGATTCTGGAGCATCGTTCCTCCGTGGGCAGGTCCTCCGGGAGCCTACGACGGCGCGCTTGCCGTGTCACGCGCCCGCTCGGATTGACAGCCTCCCGTGGCGCACATAGAGTCTGGTGAATCCTCCGCCAGGGGGATTCACCAGGGCCCGCCGACATACAGATCCCGTGCTCCTCCCGGATGAGAGGAAGAGACGCCACTCGGCCGGACCGACGGAGGGAGAGCGAAGTGCGATTCGACTTGAGCCGCCTGCCCGAGAGATTCCACCTGGGGACCTCATCCTTCAGCACGACCGACTGGTGCGGGTCGTTCTATCCCGCCGATCTCCCGCAGCACGAGTTCCTCTCCCACTACGCGAAGGTCTTCCGGACGGTGGAGATCGACGCGACGTGGCATTTCATGCCCGGGGCGCGAACGGTCGACGCATGGGAAAGGAAGGTCCCCGAGGGCTTCGTCTTCGCGGCGAAGGTGCCCAAGGTCATCACCCACGAGAAGCATCTCGAGAACTGCAGGGAGGACTGGGAGCGCTTCCTGGAGACGATGGAACGGCTCGGAGGCAAGCTCGGGCCGTTGCTCTTCCAGTTCAAGTACTTCCCGAAGCGCCAGGACGCCGAGGAGCACAAGACAGGAGAGAAGTTCCTCCGGCGTCTCGAAGCATTCCTGCCGCTCCTGCCCGACAGGGGCAGGTATGTGGTGGAGATCCGCAACGAGACGTGGCTCCGGCCGCCGCTCATGGATCTGCTCCGATCGCGGGGGATCGCCCTGGCCCTGGTGGACCACGTGACGATGCCGAGGCCGGCCAGGTGGTTCGAGCTGTGCGATCCGATCACGGCGGACTTCTCCTATGTCCGGTTCCTCGGGGACCATCACGCCATGGACAATCTGGTCGCGCACAAGAGGGAGGGAGGAGGAAAGAGCCGCGACTGGGACGAACTCGTCGTCGATCGCGCGAGCGAGATGAGGGAGTGGGTCCCGGTCCTCCAGAGGGTCGCGTCGGGCGTGGGGGATCTCTACGCCTACTTCAACAACCATTACGCGGGATTCGCCCCCGGGTCGATCGAGCTGTTCCTGCGCGTGTGGGAGGAGGAGACCGGCCGGGGGAGCCCCGCTGGGACTCCGCGCCCGCGAGAGGAGGGGCCATGAACGGGGATCATGCCTTCGCCTTCCTCTATGTGTCCGAGATCCTCGGGCGGCGCGTGGTCGATCAGGAGGGGCGGGCGATCGGCCGCGTCTCCGATCTCGTCGCCTCGCCCGGAGACCTCTACCCGGCCGTCACGGGGCTCGTGATTCGCCGCAGCGCCGGGGAGCGAAAGGTCGCGGGGATCCCCGCGGAGGATCTGCAGCGCCTGCGCCCCGGACAGGCGATCGCAATCGATCCCGCCGCGCTGCGGAGCCTTCACCTCGAGGGGACCGAGTTCCTCGTCTCGGACCTGCTCCTCGACAAGCAGATCGTCGATGTCCAGGGCGCGAAGGTCGAAAGGGTGAACGACGTCCACCTGCTCTTCACCGATCGCGTCTGGATCGTCCATGTGGACGTCGGCTTCACCGGCCTGCTCCGGCGGATGAAGGCCGAGCGCGCCGTCCGCCGTCTGGTCGGGCTCTTCGGCAAGGCGCTGCGCGACGAGCTGATCTCCTGGAAGTTCGTGCAGCCGCTCGCCGAGGAAGCGTCCGTCGGCGTGCCCCTTCGCCTCAAGGTTACCCACGGAAACATCCGCAAGCTCCACCCTGGAGAGCTGGCCGACATCCTCGAGGATCTTGGGAAGGACGAGCGGACGATGATCGTCCACAGCCTGGATCCGGAGACGGCCGCGGATGTTCTCGAGGAGACGGAAGAGGATGTCCAGGCCGCCGTGATCTCGCAGCTCGCCCCCTCCGTCGCGGCCGACATCCTGGAGGAGATGGACCCCGGTGAGGCGGCCGACATCCTGACGAGCCTGCCCGACGTCCAGAGCGAGGAGATCATCGCCGAGGTCGAGCCGTCCGAGAGGGCGCAGATCAAGCGCCTGATCGAGTACGAGGAGAAGACGGCCGCCGCCCTGATGACGCCGGAGTTCGTCTCCGTGGGGCCCGAGGCGACGGTCGCTCAGGTGCTGGACGAGGTCCGGCGGATGGCGCCGGAGATCGAGGCGATCTACTACGTCTATGTGCTCGACTCCGAACGCAGGCTCAAGGGAGTTACGACGCTCCGCAGCCTGTTCCGGGCGGGAGCGGAGCAGAAGGTCAGCGAGATCATGGAGACGCGCCTCGTCACGGTCGGCCCCGACGAGGAGAGGGGAGAGGTCGCGGAGGTCTTCCAGAAGTACTCCTTCCTCGGATGCCCCGTGGTGGATGAAGAGACGCGGATGATGGGGGTCATCCTGATCAAGCACGCCTTCGACGACCTGCTGCCCGAGTTCAAGCGGGAGGCCCGCGCCTGATGCGGCGCTGGCGCGCGAAGCTGCGGCGCGCCATCCTGCGCCTGAGGCTCTTCCTCGCGATCCTCGGTCCGGGGATCATCACGGCCAACGTCGACAACGACGCCGGGGGGATCACCACCTACTCGCAGGCCGGCGCCCGCTACGGTCTCGCGACCCTCTGGATCTTCGCCCCTCTGTGCCTCGGCCTGATCGTCGTCCAGGAGATGTCCAACCGGATGGGGGTCGTGAGCGGCAAGGGGCTTTCGGACCTGATCCGGGAGCGGTTCGGCGTGAGGATCACCTTCTGGCTGATGCTCCTTCTGCTCGCGACCAACTTCGGGAACATCCTGGCGGAGTTCGCCGGCGTCGCCGCCGCCGGGGAGATCTTCGGAGCCCCGCGGTGGCTGAGCGTTCCCCTTGCCGCCCTCTTCGTGTGGGGGATCGTCCTGCGGGCGACCTATCGCACGGTCGAGAAGGTCTTCCTCGCGGCATGCCTCTTCTATGTGAGCTACATCATCGCGGGCCTCCTGCGCCCGCCTGAAGGCGGCGAGATCGCGCGCGCTCTCGCCTTTCCCCGGCTCGAGCCCGACTCCGGCTACCTGATCATGCTGATCGCCCTGGTGGGCACGACGATCGCCCCCTGGATGCAGTTCTACCAACAGGCCGCCGTGGCCGAGAAGAATGTCCGGATCGAGGACTATGCGCTCTCGAGGCTCGACACCCTGATCGGCTGCGCGTCGGTCACGATCGTCGCCGTCTTCATCGTCACCGTATGCGCGACGAACCTCCACGCGCACGGGGTTCGGATCGAGTCGGCCGCCGACGCGGCGCGGTCACTTGCTCCCCTCGCGGGCCCATACGCGTCGTGGCTCTTCGCCTTCGGACTGCTCAACGCGTCGGTCTTCGCCGCGAGCATCCTGCCCCTGTCCACCTCGTACACGATCTGCGAGGCCTTCGGGTGGGAATCGGGCGTCGACAAGGGCTACGCCGAGGCGCGGCAGTTCTACGTCCTCTACACGGCCCTGATCGTCCTGGGGGCGGGGATGATCCTCCTGCCCGGCGTGTCCCTTCTCGGGATCATGTACGCGAGC
>VGJL01000128.1 GCA_016867495.1 Candidatus Eisenbacteria bacterium
CTCCCGACGGCAACTACACCATGACCTTCCGGATCTACAACCTGGAGTACGGGGGAACGGCGCTCTGGACGGAGGCCCAGACCCTCGCGCTCTCCGGAGGCGTGTACAATGCCACGCTGGGTAGCGTGACCACGCTCAACCTCCCCTTCGACGTCCAGTACTGGCTCGGAGTGCAGCTCAGCGGCGAGTCGGAGATGGTCCCCCGGGTGCGCCTGACGAGCGCCCCCTACGCCTACCGCGCGGTGATGGCCGAGGGGCTGGCCGGGGGCACGGCCGGGGACATCACCGCGGTCTACGCGAATGACGGCCTGATTGGCGGCGCTTCGAGCGGCGACGCGCCGTTGAGCGTCGGAGCCGGCACCGGCATCCAGGTTTCGGCGGATGCGGTGGCTCTTGCTCCTTCATACGCCGACGGCAGCGCCCATGACGTGCGCTTCGTGAACGAGGGGCAGGGGAACTCCGTGTCGGCCGACATGGTCGCTCCGAACATCGTATCGAGCGTGGACGGGGTGAGCAATGACAGCGGCAACATCGACCTCATCGCCGGATCGAACATCACGATCACTCCGGATGACGCGAACAACCAGATCACGATCTCAGCCAGCGGTGGCGGGGGCGGGATCGGGGGCAGCGGCACGACGAGCTACCTCTCGAAGTTCACGGGAGCAACGACGATCGGCAACTCCCTCCTCTATGACAACGGATCCAAGGTCGGCATCGGTACGAGCAGTCCCTCATACCGCCTCACGGTCGCAAGCGTGGACCAGTTCAACGACGCCCAGATGCACCTCGCCGGGACTCGCTACCCCTTCTTGATGATTGGCCGCACGGACCCGACCGGCAAGGGCCAGGTCCGCTTCTCCTCGACGAACGGCACGACGTGGGCGATCAACGACGAAGAGGACGGAGTGCTCGGGTTCTCCTGGAGTCTCTACGGCCGCCCCTACCCGCTCGAGCTCTCCCGGAGCGCGCTCCGCTATCGCGCGCAGGAGTGGAGTCCGCTGTCCGGAGCAGCCTTCTCGGCCGAGTACGCCGGCGGGACGGCCGCCGACATCGCCGGCGTCCGGGGCTACAGCAGACCGGCGGACTACTACGGGATCGGCGGCGCGTTCGAAGGGGGCTACATCGGCGTGCAGGCGCAGGTCTCCCCGACGGGAAACTTCACGTACTACGGAGTGAAGTCGAGCGTCGACGGCTCCGGCGAGAAGTACGCCGTCTTCGCGACGGCATCCGGGGGACAAAGCGCCTGCGGCCTGTACGCCTCGGCCAGCGGCGCCAGCGGCTCGAACTACGCAGCCTGGCTCGATGGAGCAGTGGCCGTGACGGGCAATCTCTACGTCTTCGGAACGAAGGACTTCCGTATCGACCACCCGCTCGATCCGGCGAACAAGTACCTGAACCACTTCGCCATGGAGTCGGACGAGGTCTTGAACGCCTACGCCGGAAACGCAGTTCTGGACGGCTCCGGCGAGGCCTGGGTGACGCTGGCCGATTGGTTCGACGAGATCAACCGCGACCCGCGCTACCAGCTCACCTGCATCGGCGACCAGGCTCCCGTCTACATCGCCGAGGAGATCGCGGGCAACCGGTTCAAGATCGCCGGTGGCAAGCCGGGGCTCAAGGTCTCCTGGCAGGTTCTCGCAGTGCGCAACGACCCCACGGTTCGCAAGCTCGCCCCGCCCGTGGAGCAGGAGAAACCCGCGACCGAGCGAGGCAAGTACCTAGATCCGGAGTCGTACGGCATGCCCGCGAGCATGCGGATCGGGCTTCCGGAAGGAAAGAAGACCGAATGAGCGCGCATGCAGCGGCAAGAGCGGCTTGCGCGCGGACCAGTCGATCCCGCAGCAGATCGCGCGAGGCCGAGAAGAAATCCGGAGGGCATTCGTCATGGAGGCAACGATGAGGACGAGAACACATTCAACGACGGCGGCGGGTCTGAGGAGAGTGGCGGCCGAAATCCTGGTGACTCTCGCCATCCTGTCGGTAGTCGGCGCGACCACAGTCTCCGCGCAGATCCCGCGGACGGTCAGCCATCAGGGCCTGCTCACGCTCCCTGGAGGCTCGGCGGCGCCCGACGGCAACTACACCATGACCTTCCGGATCTACAACGTCGAGGGGGGCGGCACGGCCCTCTGGACCGAAACCCAGACCCTGTGGGTCGGCGGAGGCGTCTACAACGCCACCCTCGGTAGCGTGATCACGCTCAACCTCCCCTTCGATGTGCCGTACTGGCTCGGGGTGCAGCTCAGCGGCGAGTCGGAGATGGTCCCCCGCGTGCGGCTGACCAGCGCGCCGTATGCCTACCGGGCCGTGGTGGCCGAGGGGCTGGCCGGGGGCACGGCCGGCGACATCACCGCGGTCTACGCCAACGACGGCCTGACCGGCGGCGCGACCAGCGGGGACGCGCCGCTGAGCGTCGGCGCCGGGACGGGCATCCAGGTTTCGGCGGATGCGGTGGCTCTTGCTCCTTCATACGCCGACGGCAGCGCCCATGACGTGCGCTTCGTGAACGAGGGGCAGGGGAACTCCGTCACCGCCGAGATGGTCGTGCCAAACATGGTCGGCGCGGTGGACGGAGTGACCAACGACGGAGGCAACATCGACCTGATCGCCGGCGCGAACGTAACCATCACCCCGGACGACGCGAACAACCAGATCACGATCTCAGCGAGCGGGGGTGGGGGCGGGGACATCACGGCGGTCACCGCCGGTAACGGCCTGGTCGGCGGCGCGCAGTCCGGGGACGCCACGCTCCATGTGGGGGCCGGCGTGGGAATCACCGTGGGGACGGATGTCGTCGCGCTCAGCCCGTCTTACTTCGACGGCAGCGCGTACGACAGTCGGTTCGTGAACGAGGGGCAGGGGAACTCGGTGACTACCGACATGGTCCAGCCGAGCATCGTCTCGAGCCTCGACGGGGTGACGAACGACGGCGGCGACATCGACCTGATCGCGGGATCGAACGTGACCATCACCCCGAACGACGCCAACAACACGATCACGATCGCCTCGACCGGGGGAGGGATCGGCGGGAGCGGCACCTGGAACTACCTGCCCAAGTTCACCGGCCCCACGACCCTCGGCAACTCCCTGGTCTGGGACGACGGCTATCGGGTGCAGATCACCAGCGGCAATCCCGAGACGACCTGGCCCACCTTCCTCTCGGTCTACAACGGTCCCAACTCCGACATCGTGGCCGTCGAGGGCCAGAGCGTGCCGGCCGACTACTACGGGATCGGAGGCAAGTTCACGGGTGGGTATAAGGGATTGGAAGCGATCGTGAATCCGACCGGGTACGGCGGCGGCTACTACGGGGTGATGAGCAGTGTGGTCGGCGGCCACGGCAACAACTACGGGCTCTACGTGACCGCGAGTGGCGGCCAGGCCAACTACTCCGCGTACCTGGGCGGAGACGCCTACGTGTGGGGCAATCTGTACTGCTCCGGGACCAAGTCCTTCCGGATCGACCACCCGCTGGATCCGGCGAACGAGTACTTGAATCACTTTGCGGTCGAGTCGGACGAGGTCCTGAACACGTACCGGGGCAACGCCGTGCTGGACGACGCCGGAGAAGCCTGGGTGGAGCTGGCCGACTGGTACGACGCCGTGAACCGGGATCCGAGCTACCAGGTCACCTGCATCGGCGGACACGCCGCGGTCTACATCGCCGAGGAGATCAAGGGCAACCGGTTCAAGATCGCCGGCGGGACGCCCGGGCTCAAGGTCTCATGGCAGGTGACGGCGATTCGCAACGATCCCACACTGCACAAGCTCGCGCCACCGGTGGAGCAGGAGAAGCCCGCGTCCGAGCGAGGGAAGTACCTAGATCCGGAGTCCTACGGGATGCCGGCGAGCCTGAGGATGGGCCGCCCCGAAGAGAAGACCTCGACTCAGCGCTAGCGCATCTTCCGCGCGGCGCGGCCGGCGAGGTGCGAAGCGGTCGGGGCGTCCCCTGCCCGCGGGACGCCCCGATCTTCACGCCTGAGCCCGGCTGGAGACTGGTGCAAGGCCTGGCCCGGAGTCCGCCCCGAGCCGGGCCTTGACCGCCTCGGGCCCCGCCCGCAGTCTGTGCCGGCATGGTTGATGGAGAACCCGCCGGCCGGACGCCGCCCCGCTCGGGTCCCCCGATCCGCCTCGCGTTCGGAGCGGGCGGCTGGGTGCTGGTCCTCTCCGTGCTCTTCATCAGCGCGATCGTCTTCTGGCGCCCGCACCTGCACAGCGTGCTGCCCGATGGGCTATGGGTGGCGGACTCCTCCGTGGGCGGGGGGGCTGTTGGGCCGTTGCGCTTCGAGCCCTTGCCCGCGCCGACGACGGCGGAGGTGGAGGAGTTGGCCGCGACGGTGGCTCGGCGTCTGATGGGTCGGGTGGTTGCGGCCTGGGAAGCGCGGGGCAGCGACTACTTGGATCCCGAGCTTGCGGCTCTATGCGAGGCGTTGTTCTTCTCGAGGGATCCTCCTGTGGGCAAGCGGGAGGATCCTGAGCTGCCCGGCTTGGAGGGGGAGGGGATCCGCGGCAAGCCGCTGTGCGCGTCCATGGAGGGATTCTCTCTGCACGCGGCGCAAGCGGTCCCCTCGTGGGACCGTGAGGCGCTCGAGCGGTTGCTGCGTTACGGTCTTCGGGCTCCCTTTTGCCAGGAGCGGCTCTCCCTGCGGGAGGATGGCAGGGTGGTTTACCGGTTGCGTCGTCCCTGGCCGAAGGAGGGGGGAGCGACGCATCTGATCCTGGATCCCCTGGACTTCCTGCGCCGGCTGGCGGTTCTGGTCTCGTTCCCGTATAGCCATCAGGTGCGATACCACGGGGTTTTCGCGAACCGCAGTCGGATGCGGCGGTGCTTGCCCTCTGCTCCGTCGCGGGAGGATGCCGGCGCTGAGGCCCAGGCGCCTTGCGAGCTGGAGCTGCATGCCTCGGGGAGAGTGGGGGGCGAGGGAAGGGGGCAGAGGGCGGCATTCTCCGGCCGTCGCCGCATGCCGTGGGCGCAGTTGCTGCGCCAACTGTTGCACGTCGATGCTCTCTCCTGCCCTCGGTGTTCGACGGCGGCGAGGTCGATCCCGATGGTTGTGCTCGCTTTCCTGACCGATCCCGATGTGGTGGGCCGGATCCTGCGGCATCTTGGATGGCCGTGGGTGGCGCCCTCCTTGGCGCCCGCGCGGTTCAGTGGGTCTGAGGGCGGAGCCTATCCTGTCGACGTCCGGTGGAGGTGACTTCTTGGAGCCGAGGGCGGGTTCGAGCTGCAGGAGGGCTGCGCAGGGGGGCGAGGAGGCCGTGAGCGAGCGCGCCTCGTCACCTTGAGCGCTCCTCCCGGGGTCGGTAGAGTGGTTCGCGGGTGACCGAAGCGGGGGAAGGCGCGATGAAGTGTCCTTATCGGCCCGGCCACCTCTGCCTGGCGAGTCTTCACGCGACGAGCGCGAGCCAGGCGCTGGAGCGGATCCTGAGCTTCTTCCGTCAGTCTCGCCACGCCGAAGTCCTCATGGGGCTATCGCTTAATCTCCGCGGGATCGTCTCCCAGCGGCTCGTCATCGGAAAGGACGGGAAGCGGCTGCCCGCCGTGGAACTCCTGATTGACACCCCGCGGATACGCGAGCTCATCAAGAAGGGTGACATAGGCGGACTGAAGGAGGCGATGGTTCAGGGTTCTCTCGAGGGCAACCAGACCTTCGACATGAACCTCTACGATCTTTACGCGACAGAGAAGCGCTGAAGATCCGCGAATTCTAGATCCTGCCCTGCCTCGCATCGGGCTGATCGGCCCCGTCGTAAGGACGAGCGCCGTCCGCCATGAGGGCCGAGCGCACCCTCCGTCGATCCGCTCGGCGTCGACCCTCTGCCTCCTATTGAGTAGTCCTCCATGAGTCGCTAGAATCGTTCGCGGGCAACCGAAGGGGCCGAGGAACGACGATGCCATCCATGCGGGCGATCTGGTTCATCGAAGCGGACGGCGATGCCGGCATCAGGTGCCGGTCCCAGGCTCCCATTGGCGTTGATTCAATCGGCGCGCCGTCCAAGGCGCTCAGCCCCACGTTGCTGTGGTTTGTCACGGCTCTCCTCCTCGCGGTGACCGCCCCCGGAGCCGCTGTCGCGGGGCATGCGGAGCGCGACCTACCCGGCAAGCTCCTCATCGGGTACTGGCACAACTGGGCGGGCTGGCCCGTCACCCTGCGTCTGACGGAGATCCCGGCCTCCTACGACGTCGTCGTGGTCGCCTTCGCAACACCCACGGTCCCTGCCGGGGCGACCATGCGTTTCGCGCCCGACCCGGGCATCTATCCGACAGGCGGGGAGTTTGTCGCCGATGTCCAGGCGCTGCAGGCTCAGGGGAAGAAGGTGCTGATTTCCATCGGCGGCGGCGCGGACCCGATCACCGTGGACGACCCCACCGACGCCGCCAGCTTCGTCACTTCCATGAGCGGCATCCTCGATCAGTACGGATTCGACGGCGTCGACGTCGACCTCGAGGGGGGATCCCTGGCCCTCGATCCGGGCGACGATGACTTCCGGTCTCCTACGAGCCCGCGCATCGTCTACTTCATCGAGGCCCTGTCCACGCTCATGGCGCTGTACCCCGGCCATCTGCTGTCCGCCGCGCCTGAGACCGCGCAGGTTCAGGGAGGCTACCAGGCCTATAGCGGCATCTGGGGGGCCTACCTGCCGGTGATCCACGCCCTCCGCGAGCGCTGGTCCTTCATCCACGTGCAGCACTACAACACGGGGTCGATGTTCGGCAGGGACGGGAACATCTACGAGCCGGCGACAGCGGACTTCCATGCGGCCATGGCCGAGATGCTGCTGGCGGGCTTCACGGTGGACGTCTGGGACAGAGCGATCCCGTTTCCGCCCCTGCGCCAGGATCAGGTCGCCATCGGACTGCCCGCAGGACCTCAGGCGGGAGGCGGGTACACGCCGCCGGATCTCGTGCACCAGGCGCTGGACTACCTGATCCGCGGGATTCCCTTCGGCGGCCGGTACGAGCTTGCGAATCCAGACGGCTACCCGGCCTTCCGAGGATTGATGACCTGGTCGATCAACTGGGACTCGTACTATGGCTACGAGTTCTCCCGAAGCCACCGGACCTACCTGGATGGCCTGACCATCTCAGTTCCGGAAGAGGACGATCCAGACGCGTCGAGCGAGCTAGCGGAGCTGAGGGCCTTCCCGAATCCCGCCCGGAGGGACATCGCCGTCCGCTACCGGCTCCGTGGGGACGCCGAGGTCGAGTGCGAGCTCTTGGACCTCCGCGGGCGATCCGTCCGCGGTCGCATCTGTCAATCACGGTCGGCCGGAGAGCATGTCATC
>VGJL01000129.1 GCA_016867495.1 Candidatus Eisenbacteria bacterium
CCTCGGGCGGATCCTTAGCTCCGCGCCCAGGCGCCTTGAGAGATCCGGCTTGTCGAATCCCCCGCGATCGCGACGCTGGCTGCCGAGCGTCCCGCCGAAGAGCGAGATGGCGCCCCATCCCGATCGATCGGCCCGCAAGAGGATGCCGTCGACCGTTCCCGATCCCACGCCCGCATGGATCCACTGACGGCCGAGCCGAGCGTCGTATCGCAGGGCCCCCGGAGCCGTGCTCGCGGACCGATAGCGAAGGTAGCCGTTGTAGAGGCGTGTCCGCGTCTCGCCCAGGTTCTGGGTCGTGAGATCGTTGCGCGCGGTCAAGAACCCGTGCAGGGACAGCGAGCGCCCCGCGAAGTCGGTCAAATCGAGACGGAGCCTCTCGAACGCGCGCGTCCGGTTCTCGAAGTCGTCGCCCGATCCGCCCTTGGCGACGGCCTGGGAGTAGAGGGCGGTCGAACTCGCGGCGTCGAGGCGGACGGCGGGCGCCGGGCTTGATCCGAGGAGCAGAAGGAGGACCGACAGGACCACGATTCGCAGCGCCTGGACGGCCGCGGCTTTCCTCATCATCCACCTCCCGGTTGGAGAGGGCGGGCGGCCCGTCCTCTCCACCTGAGAATGCGCGGCGGTCAGTCGACCGTCGCGAAGGCCTTGTTCGAGTGGATCCCGCGCGCGCGGGCAGCCAGCTCCGCCATCGACTTCACGCTGGCGCTTCCCCCAACCTGCTGCTCGTCCTTGTGGCACTGGTAGCAGACGAAGTCGAGGGTGACCCCATACCCGTGGGGCACAAAAGTCTCCGATCCCTCGGTCACGAACATCGTCTGCCTCGTGTCGGTCGTGGCTCTGATCTTGAAGATGTGCGTGCGGAGGTCCGCCTTGTAGACGTTGTGAGCCACCGCTGTTTTCGACACGTAAGGCATGTGGCAGTCGATGCACCTCGGGCCCGGGATGTGGCTCAAGTGCGCCGCCTCATCGGCGTGGCACGTCTCGCAGGCGACGCGGATTCCGCTTCCGTCGGGATCGTCCTTCTTGACCCCTCTGTGCGGATCGTGGCAGGTCGTGCAGAGGCTGGCCGCGTGCCCCGCCGACAGCATCTCGTCGTACTGCTCGTGGTGCTCGATGAATCCGCCCTTCGCCAGAGGCTTGTGGTTGGGATCCCGCATGTGGCACTCGCCGCAGAGATCCGAGGACCGGTTGATGTTGATGAGCGTAGGATCTCCGCCGGACGCGACATGCCTGCTTCCGGGCCCATGGCAACGCTCGCATCGGATCCCCGGCTCGTCCCAGGTGCCCATGATCCCCGCGAGGCCATCCTGGTGGACGTTGCCGTTCTCCGCGTAAGTCAACCATCCCGTGGCGTGGCAGGTCCCGCATGTGTAGGGCTTGTCCGGATTCGACGCCTCGTAGGCGACCCAGGGGCTTGCGCCCGAGGGCGGATCGAGGTTGTACTGGGCTATGTTGCCGGTGTGGATGTTGCCCGGCTTGCCTGTCTTGAGGATGAATCGAGCCTTCCAGCCGTAGCCGCCGATCACATAAGCCACATCGCCCCACGCGATGCCGGCCGGGCTCAGGTCGTCGGGCAGCTCGAGCGTCGGATCATCGGGCTTCTCCCCATTGATCACGGCGTTGAGCTTGTGCGGATGCCCGCTGTTCATGAAGTCGTCCCAGACGCCCAGCCGGGAATCGTCGTTGTCGTGGCAGCTCCGGCATGCGTCGCTCCCTACGGCCTCGAGATCGCCGATCGGCTGAGGAGTCGGGCAGTCCTTCGCATCCTCAGCGCAGCCTCCCATCGAGAACGCGGATGCGACAACAATGAAGAACGCGGCAGCGATCCAGCGCGGAGGTTTCATCGCCAGCCTTCCTCCCTCTCGCCTGCGGAGCAGGGTTGTGGTCCTTGGTCTACGCGACCAACCGGAGGACTGCCTCTCGCTCTGAGATTGGGCGCGCTTCTGCCTCCGAAGGGAATCGCGGGTTGCGGCCGTCCCGGACTATCCCTCCGGCCGCCGAGAGTTTATCCCCCCTGTGAGGAGGGGAGTCAAGGCCAATGCTGCCGCGGGGACGGCCGGCCGGGAATCGACGAGGGCGGCCGCAGGCGCGACCGCCCCCCCCCTGTGTGGAGCCCACCCCGGATGGCTACTTGGGAGCCGGGGTCGCGGGCTTGGGAACGTGGTGCTCGATCTTCTTGTAGGCGGCGGCGAAGTCGAACTTCGGCGCGGCCTCCTTGCCGCCCCAGCACTCCTTCGGGGGATCGGGCGCGTGGCAGGCCGCGCAGACCTTCTCGCCCGGTTCGATGAGGCCCTTCTTGAGCGACTCGGCCTTGCTCTTCATGACAGCCATCTCCTTGTAGGCGCTCCCGGGGCCGTGGCAGGCCTCGCACTGCACACCCCGAAGGGCCTCGGCGGTCTTCCCCGCGGCGAGCGCCTTCCCGTGCCCCGTCGTGTGGCACGCCAGGCACTTCTCGTTCTTCTGATTCGCCTCGCCAAGGGTGTCGAACGCCTTCGCGTGCGGAGTCGCCAGCCAGGTCGCGTGGATCTTCCCCTGCGCCTCCGTCTGGTGGCAGATCTTGCATGCGGCCGCTCCGACGTACTTGAATGGCTGCGCGTCCTTCTTGGCCTCCTCCGCGGAGGTCAAACCTGGAACGAAGGCCAGGGCCGCGACGAAGGCAATCAGCAGCAGGAGCAGAAGGTAGGAACCGGTCCTCATCACGAATGCCTCCTCAGGGTTCTTGGATGACCCGGAGCCCCCGGGATCTCCCGCGATGGGAGTCCGGGTCCCTTGCTTGGCAACCCGAAGATTGAATGGGGTTCCGTGATCTGTCAAGGGCGCCCACCCCCTGCCGAGGACCATCCATGCGGTGGGAGGGGATCGGCCATCGGGCAGACTCGGCTAATCGATTCTCTACCAGTCGCTAGAAGGCCTCCAAGTCTCAAGTTCAGTTAAGAGCGGAACGTACGAGTGGAAGCCCGCCTCGAGTGAGGCGGGCTCCTGTCGCATCGCTCCAACGGGACGGGGATAGATCGCTACCGGCATGTGGCCTTGATCTTCCCCCAGGTGGTGTTCCTTCTTCCGGAGGACGAGCCCCGTGTTTCTCATGAAGCCGGCCGCGAGGAGCCTCTTCAGGAATGCCTTGCGGTCCGACTCGAGGCCATAGAGCTCCGACGCCCTCATCCGGAGCAACTCCTCCGGAGAAGAGTAGCCGAGCATCTTCGCGAAGGACTCATTGCACTCGAGGATCGTGCCACTCAGCGTGGTTCGGTAGACCCCCGCGAGGTCTCTCTCGAAGAGCAACCGGTAGTGCTCCAGGAGTCTCGATCCGGACCGGACACGCTTGGATGCGGGGACGCGAAGCGACCCGCCCTCGCCGCGGCGGGTTTTGGGGGCGGATTTCGTTCCGGTGCCCCCCGTCGCAGCCGCGTCTCCCTTCCTGTGGCCGGGGCTCACGCTATCTCCTCTGTCTCCCGTCCGCGCGGCGCGGCCCTGGACAAGGAGAAGTCGAAGGGGCCGCCTTCACCTGTGCGGCCGGTCGCGTAGACGCGGATGGCCGCGTCTCCCTCGACTGGGCAGCGGTACTCGCAGATCCCGCAGCCGACGCACAGATGGGGATCGACTCTGGGTTGGCGGACGCTCTTCTGCGCGCCGTCGAAACCGCGGACCTCGGCCTCCACGAGGGTGATCGCCTTCGGCGAGGTGGGGCAGTGCTCCTCGCACACGATGCAGGGGGTCGCGTAGGCGTAGGGGAGGCAGAGCGGGACATCGACATAGGCCAGGCCCACGACCGTCCGCTCCTTCTCCCGCTGGCTCAGGAGCGGGATCGCGCCTGTGGGACAGACCTGCCCGCATAGGGTGCAGTGATACTCGCAGTAGCCATGCGCGAACCGGAGGGCCGGCGTCCAGAGGGCGAGAGGCCCCGCCTCGAGGGCGATCGGATGGAGGCCGTTGCCGGGACAGACCTTCATGCACTCGCCGCAGCGCACGCACTTGTCGAGGAACTCGTACTCCGTGCCGGCGCCGGGAGGACGGATGAGGGAGGCGGGCGGCTGTCCGCGGGATGGCGAAGCCCTGCCGATGGGGCCTGAGATCGCGCCGATGCCGATGGCGATCAGCAGCCGGCGCCGGCCCACCTCGATCCCGCCGATCGTGGCCGTCGTCGCCGGCTTCGTACGCCGGACCCAGTCCGAAGGGAAGATCGCGGAGAGCCGTGGGCGCCCGAATCCGAAGCTCAATCCCTCTCGGGCGCATGAGGCGGTGCAGTTGCCGCAGACGAAGCACTCCGATGGCCGCCATCCGCCCATGCGATCAGGATCGGCGGCGCCCTGGCAATGGAACGTGCAGAGCGTGCATCCCGAGCAGGCGCTTTCACTCTGGCGGAGGCGAAGCGTTCCCACACGGGCGACCGCGCCCAGGAGGGCGCCGAGCGGACAGAGCACCCTGCACCAGAAGCGCCTGCGCACCCAAGAGAGCGCGAGAAGCAAGAGGAGGATGGAGGCCATGAGCGCGCTCTGCTCATAGCTGGGCGCGCGCGGGGCGAGCGTGTTGTCGCGAAGCCAGCGATAGGCCGGCTCGCTCAACGTCCCGAGCGGGCCGGATGCGAGGAGCGCCGCTCCTCCGCGGAGGATCCTCTCCAGGGGAGGGGCGAAGCCGACGGTCAGCGATCGGATGAGCAGGCAGAGGGGGTCGAGAAGGCCGGTCCACAGGCTGCCGGCGAGCGAGCCGGCGACCACCGCACCCAACACGAGATACTTCCATCGCTGTGACGGGCGCCACGAATCGCTCGTCCTCTCCTCGCGCCTAGGCCGCGCGATCCTCGCCGTGATCTGGCTCAGCGTCCCCAGGGGGCACACCCATCCGCAGAAGAAGCGCCCGAGCAGGAAGCTCAGCAGGATCGTGATCCCCGAGAGGGCCAGGAGGCCATGCAGCGCCCCCGTGCGCAGCCACGTCGTGAGTCCGACGAGCGGATCGATCTCGAGGAAGATCCGCACCGGAGATCCCAGGGAGTCCTCTCCCGTGCCGAGCGTCCGTATGAGGAGATAGAGGAAGAGCAGGAGGAAGCCGAGCTGGACCGGGATCCTGATCTTCCGCAGCATCTCAGCTACCGGGAACCTCGATCTGCCGCTCTTCCGCCTGATCCCAGCGCGATCGACCCAGGCCGCGAGACTCCGCCATCGAGATGCAGGCCGGCTGGATCGCGCCGGGTCCGTGGAGTCGCACGGCCCGGGCTTCGGCCGCGACGGGATCGGCGCTCGCGATCACCGTGTCGAGCCGGCGGACATCGGCGAGGCTGCCCCCCTGAGGGCCGCCTCGCGTGAGGATCCGCACTCCGTCGATCACCGTCAGGGAGGGGCGGAAGAAGGCGCCGAGATCGACGACCGAGGCGTCGAGGTTCTGGTGGAGCCGGTTGCGATTGCCCGCGATCGCGCCCATCCAGTTCTTCATGCCGAGGGTCAGGTTGGCGAGCCCATGGTGTTTCGCGATGGGAACATTGATCCGCACGTCGGCCTCGACGAAGGAGGGATGGACCGCCCACTCCTTCAGGACCTCGCCGCCGAGCGCCATCTTCTTGGCGCGATTCTCCTCGAAGAACTCGACCGTTCCGCCCGCGGCGCGGACCGCCTCTGCGATTCCCGAGCGCAGATAGCAGCGGCGGGCGTCGTTGCACGTGTTGTCGAGGACGAGCACGGACTTCGCCTCCGCCTCCAGGCACATGCGGACAACCGTCGCCACGACTTCCGGATTCGTGTTCGCAGCCTGCTCCGGCGTCCGGTCCCAACCGATGTTCGGCTTGACGACGACGCGAGCCCCGCGGCTGACGAAGCGCGCGATTCCCCCGACCGCATCGATCGCCGCGCGCGTGATCGCGGCGGGGGAGGGCCCGTGGGCGACGGCGAGGAGGGGAGAGGAAGGCGCCTCTGCCCAGGCCGTTTCGCCCATGCGCGCGAGCGGGGTGGCGAGTCCGGCGGCGGCGGCGCCAAGGGTCAGACGCATGAATCTGCGGCGGTTCATCATGAGGGCCTCCACGCGTTACGCAGAAGCTACGCGCGGCGGCCGGGGACTGTCAACATGGCCGCAGATGCGCCGCGACGAACTAGAGCGCCGGCGAGGTCCCCTCGTCCGCTTCCGGGAAGTCGAAGAGGGGAGTCGAGAGATAGCGCTCGCCGTGGCTCGCCAGCACGGCCACGATCGTCTTGCCCTCGAACTCCTGCCGCGCCGCCAAGCGATAGGCCGCGCAGGCGACCGCGCCGCTCGAGATCCCGACCATCAGGCCCTCTTCCCTGCAGAGGCGGCGCGAGGTGTCGAACGCTTCGTCATTCGTGACGCGGAAGACTTCATCGATCACAGCGAGATTGAGCACGCCCGGGATGAAACCGGCACCGATCCCCTGGATCTTGTGGGGGCCAGGCTTCAGCTCCTGCCTGGCCAGCGCCTGCGTGATCACGGGCGAGTCGGCCGGCTCCACGGCGATCACGCGCACCGCCGGCTTGCGCTCCTTGAGAGCCTCGCCGCAACCGGTGATCGTTCCGCCTGTCCCGACGCCGGCGACCAGGGCGTCCACCTTCCCGTCGGTGTCCTCCCAGATCTCCACCGCCGTCGTCTTGCGGTGGATGGCCGGATTCGCCGGGTTCACGAACTGCCCGATGAGGAGCGAGTTGGCGGTCTGCTTCTGGATCTCCTCCGCCCGCGCGATCGCCCCCTTCATTCCCTTCGCCCCCTCGGTCAGGACGATTCTCGCGCCGAGGGCGGCGATCACCTTCCTGCGCTCGATCGACATCGTCTCGGGCATCGTGAGAATGAGCGGGATCCGCATCGCGGCGCAGATGAAGGCGAGGCCGATGCCGGTGTTCCCGGAGGTCGGCTCGATCACGGTGACGCCGGGCCTGATGAGCCCCCTATCGATCGCGTCCTTGATCATCGATTGCCCGATCCGGTCCTTGACGCTCGACATGGGGTTGAAGGACTCGAGCTTGAAGAGGACGTCGGCTTTGAAGTCCTTCGAGATGTATGGCGTCCGCACCAGGGGCGTGCGCCCGATCGTGTCCGCTATCGAATTGAATACCCGAGCCACGGTGGCCTCCTTGCGTGCAAGTCTCTCGTCGGTTTCAGCAGAACTGCGGCCGGGCGTCCTGGTCTGGTTCGGTCTTCTGGCCCTGCGGGGTGCTGGTGATCCGGCTTCCCGGCGGGATCGAGTGGATGAGCCATGTGTTGCCGCCCACGATCGACCCCTTCCCGATCACGGTGTCGCCTCCGAGGATCGTCGCCCCGGCGTAGAT
>VGJL01000130.1 GCA_016867495.1 Candidatus Eisenbacteria bacterium
GGATCGCACACGCCATGCCGAGGCGCAACGGCCTCATGGCGCCGCTCTCCAAACCCTCGCGATGGCCGCGCAAGGCGCCTCCGAGCGGGTCAACTTGACCGAAGGGGAAGCAAGCGGCTATCTTCGCCTCATGAGCGGAGTTCGAACGAGTCGGATGATCCCGCCAATCTTGCTGGCGGCCATCGTCCTGGGGATCGCCTGTCAGCCGGAGCGCCGGGACACGCCCTCGGCGGGCGCCTCAGAGAAGGGGCGTGAGACGCCCCCTCGAACGCAGGAGGCTCGGGAGCGCCCGGGATTCGTCGAGACAAGCCTCAGGGCCGATCCCGTGCTCATCGGAATCTCCCATGCGGACTCGACGTTGGGGGTGCGATTCGCGCCGCCTGCCGGATGGCCACCGATCGATCCAGCGCTCTTCGAAGCGACGAATCGCGCGAGGGACAGCCTCTTCGCGACGACGGATCGTCTCGTGTCGCGGCCCGTACGGATGTATGTCGACCATGAACGCCGGTTCTACATGATCCTGGCGACATTCTCCAACTGGCCGGCTCCGCTCGATCCGTACGCGGCCTTCGCCGGATATGGGGCGGTCGTCCGCGGCAGGGGGCCCGATGTGGAGGTGTCCGAGAGGACCTTCCGCCACGGGCGGCTCGACATCCATCAGCTCTTCATCTCGAACCCCGTGATGGTCAACTACAGGCTCATTCTCCTGCGCGAGGACCGCCTCCCCGTTCAGGTCGACTATCTTCTGCCGCGCGCGTCGTACGAGCTGGTCTCCGGGGCGATCGAGGCGTCGATCGCCTCCTTCGAGCGTCTGTAGACGCCCCGTCGGTCCGTGGGATCCGGACCTCTCCCCGCTCCAGCGCCTCCGGTGAATGACGATGGATCGTTCACCCTCGAGGCCGATCAGGATCCGCTTCCCAAGGCGCTGGATCCTGTCGACGGCCCGTCCGATGAGATCCTCGACTGGCGGCTCGACCGAGTGGAGCACGAATGGGCTCGGGATTCGAATCGCCTCGAGACGCTGGCCCAGGATTCGCGACCTCAGCGCCTCGATGTAGACGACGAGGTCGGGCAGCTCAGGCACGGAGGCAATCCTCGTAGACGGCATTCAGGGATGCCGCCGCAGATTCGAGCGAGAAGCGGCCGACGATCCGAGCGCGACCCGCGCGGCCCATCCGCCGGCGAAGATCGGCGTCGTCGAGGAGCCTCACGATCGCGTCGCCGAGCTGATCCGGCCGCCCCGGCTGGACCAGGAGGCCCGAGACGCCATCCTCCACGATCTCCGAGAGCCCTTCGACATGCGTCGCGACGATGGCCCTCTCCATCGCCATCGCTTCGGCGGCCGCGATTCCGAACCCCTCCCAGAGGGAGGGGAGGACGAAGAGATCCCAACGGGCGACGACTCCAGGGATCCTGTCGTGGGGGATAGCTCCGAGGAATCGCACGTGCCTCTCGATCCTCAGACGGGCAGCCAGCGCCTCGAGATCGGCGCGCAGGCGGCCCTCTCCGACGATCTCGAGGATCATTCGGGGATGCCGTCTCAGCGCGTCCGGCAGGGCTCGGAGGAGATGCTCGTGCCCCTTCTGCCTCTCGAGTCTGCCGATCGTGCCGATCGCGGGGCCCGGGACGTCGATCGCATCCTCCTCGACGCCCTCGAGGCGGGCCTCCGGCCGCGCGGCGCACGCGGCCGGGTCGAAGAGATCGACATCGACGCCGTTAGGGATGACGACGATCCGCTCCGGTCCTGCGATTCTCCGATCGACCAGGAAGCGGCGAACGGCCTCCGAGACCGCGATCACGCGCGCGCAGCGGCCAGTCAGCCGATCCTCCAGGCGGTAGAACGGGGAGCCGCGCTTGCCTTCGAACGCGTAGTGCCGGGTCGTGACGACCGGAGGTCCTCCAGCGAGAAACGCGGCGAGCTTTCCCGCTACGCCCGCATGGACCAGATGCGTGTGGACGAGATCGACCCTCTCTCTCCCGATCAGCCGGGCCAGCCGGAGGACGGCCCGGACGTCCGGCGACCCGGCCGTCGAGAGGTCGCGCAGCTCGATCCGTTTGTCGAAGAGGTCGGCGATGTCGGCCCCGCGTCGCATCAGATAGGCGATGAGGATCCGGTTTCGATCGAGGTCGAGCCGCCTGCACAGGCCGAGAAGCTGCGTTTGCGCCCCGGCGGGCTCGAGGGTCGTGATGACATGCAGGATCGTCCTGTCGTTCATCACGGCCCCCGCTGATGGTCCTCGGACCTTTGAGGATTCGATTGCAGGGCGGCGGCGAGAGCCGTTCTCTCTCTCTGATAGAGCCCTCGCAAGGCGGCATTGGAGAGGCATCGCAGGGTCGCCTCGCGCGTGAGAGAGGCGACTTCTTCCCGTTCGATGCGCACGCGCTCCACGAGCACCCGCGGACTCGATACGAGGCGCGAGAGGGTCCGGACAGCGAGCAGAAGCGGCCAGACGCAGAAGAGGCGGACGCGGGGCGCGCGGCGCGGGAGAAGCAGGACATACTCCAGCCCCTGATCGAGGTGTCTCGCGGCGCGCTCGGCCATCTCGCGCACCGCATTCATCGCGGCGACGCTCTCCCCTGGCAGCGTCATCCGGACGGTGGATGTGCCGTGCCTGCGAGCGACTTCCTCCGGCAGATAGGACCATCCTCTCCTCCGGTCATCGGAGAGATCCTGGAGGATGTTCGTGCCCTGCAGCCCGAGACCGAAGGCCGTGGCGAGGCGCTTTCGGCGCTCCCGCGACACACAGGCGCGGGCGGGAATCTGGCCGTGAATGATCTCGTCCAGCAGACAGCCGACGGTTCCGGCGACGTAGTACTCGTAGGCGTCCAGATCCTCGCATGTCTCGAGGGAAGTCCAGCCCGCGCCGGCGGGAGGATCGGCCGAGACGGATCCCGCCTGCGCGGGCCGCGCCTCCCATCCGCTCGCCTCCTGCAAGCCGACGAAGCGGGCCATTCCGTTGGCGAGCTCCGAGACCCAGCGCTCGATTCCGGCGCGGCGCGAGGGATCGAGCGCCGAGAGAAGACGATGGAGACGGGGAAACCCTTCGACGACGGCTCTCTCACTCGAGGAGGGAGCCAGGCGCGCCGCGACTTCCGATGAGAACTCCTGAAGCAGGGCGGATTCGCGGGTGGAGACAGTGAGGAGGGAGACGAAGCGCAGAAGCCATGCGCGCCTCAAGTCCGGCGCGACTCCCGGCGCGTCCTCGATCGTGTCCGCGACCCGGCAGAGGAGGTATGCGAGGCGGACCGACTCGCCGATCGAGGGGGGAAGGACGTCGATGCCCCGCGCGAAGGTCCGGGAGACCAGGGGGAGGATCGCGCGCGCGAAGCGCAGGTCGTCCTGATCCGAACTCGTCCGCTCCCGGGCCGACTCCATCGATCGAGGCGGCCTCATATTCCCGGGACCCGGAGGAGATCCCAGCCGGCTCGCTCGAGCAGCCGCCGCACGGCGATCAGGGGAAGCCCGATGATGGCGGTCGGGTCATCGCACTTGAGGTACTCGAAGAGAACGATGCCCAGCGCCTCGCTCATGTAGGAGCCGGCGCAGTCCAGCGGGGACTCGAGCCGGACGTAGGAGACGATCTGATCGGGAGAGAGAGGTCTCATGCGCAGATGGGCGACGACCGTCTCGCTCTCTTCCGCGCCGTCAGGCATTCTCAGGACGACGCAGGTGTGGAGCTCATGCTCGCGTCCCGCGAGCCAGGCGAGTTGCTCGCACGCGCGCTCGGGGGTTCCCGGCTTCTCCAGCGTTCGCCCGTCGCAACATGCGACCTGATCGCTGGCGAGGATCGCCGCGCCGGGGCGCCGCAGCGCGCCGGCGCGAGCCTTCCCGCGGGCGTTCACCAGAACCGTCTCCCCGGGGGTCGCGAGACGGACTTCGCTCCAGTCGGGCGCGAGCAGGTCGAATGGGACGCGTAGCCGCTCGAGGAGCGCCCGGCGGTAGCGTGATGTCGAGGCCAGAACGAGCGGAGGCTGGTCGCGCATCGCGCCTGCAGGATAGCCGATCGGGCGAGGCGCTCCAAGAGGGAGGGACGAGCGCCCAGACGATGTTGCAGAAGATCGGGGCAGTCCCTACCATCGGGACGCGTCGCCCGGGGAGGCGGATGGCCCGGCTGGACTCCGCGCGACCCGACGCAGAAGGAGTGACCGCGCATGAACCTCTCGATCAAGAAGCCGCAGAATCAACCCCTGATCCCCTATGGGACGGAGGACGCCGAGTGGAAGGCCTTCCAGCAGGCGCTCGATCGGATCCCGAGGAGCTTCGATGTGCCGATGATCATCGGCGGCGAGGAGGTCCGGTCCACGGGGAGGATCGAGTCGATCGACCCCTCGACGGGAGAGGTTCTCTGCACGACGCAGAAGGCGACGGGGCAGCACGCGAAGGCCGCGATCGACGCCGCCCTCAGAGCGAAGGAGGAATGGGCGTCGCTCCCCTATGAGAGCCGGATCCTCAAGTTCCGCGACCTCGAGCACCTTCTCTACGAGCGCAGGCATGAGATCTGCGCGGTCGCGGCGAAGGAGTGCGGCTATGTCGCGGGGGAGTGCTCCGGGTCCTGGGCCGAGATGATGGACTTCATCCGGTTCAATCCCTGGTATTACCTCCAGCTCTGGCGGACGGAGATGGGCGATGGCCCCTCCGAGACGAACATCATGCGGCTCCGGGCCCTCAAGGGGTTCACCTGCGCCATCACCCCCTTCAACTTCCCGATCGCGATCGGCTACAACCTCCCGACGGTGATGGCCCTCTGCGGGAACACCGTCGTCTGGAAGCCCTCGAGCGACGCGCCGCTCACCTCCTGGCTTCTCATGCGGGCCATCCGGGACGCCGGGTTTCCACCCGGCGTGATCAACATGATCACCGGCCCGGGCTCTGAGACGATGCCACCCGTGCTGAAGCATCCGGAGCTGCTCTGCGTGAACTTCACCGGAGGGTTCGACACGGCGAGGATGATCTCGCACGAGCTGTTCAACCGCGACACTCCGCGTCCCCACTTTCCTCGCTTCGTGGCCGAGACGGGCGGAAAGGACTTCCTCGTCGCCGACAAGGCGATCGATGTCTGGGACACGGCCGCGGCGATCATCGCCGGAGCCTTCGGCCGATCGGGACAGAAGTGCTCCGCCAACAGCCTCCTCTGCGTCGACAAGAAGGTGTGGCCCGATCTCAAGGCGGCCATCCTCGAGCAGATGAAGAGCTACAAGACCGGCAACCCGCTCGACCGCTCGACGCACATGGGCCCGGTCATCAATCGCGGGGCCTTCGAGAGCATCACGGGATTCATCAAGCGCGCCAAGAGCGATCCGAATGTGAAGACCCTCGCGGGCGGCGATTTCTCGTCCGAGAGAGGGTTCTTCGTTCAGCCGACCATCTTCGAGGTCGAGGCCGAGGACCACGAGCTTCTCTCGGTCGAGATCTTCGGGCCCGTGATCGCGGCCAAGGTCTACGATCACGTCGATGAGGCGATCGCGCTGATCCGCGGCAACGCGTATCGGCTGACCGGGTCGGTTTGCTCGCAGGACGAAGGCTTCCTTGCGAAGTACGTGCCGATTCTGGCGGAGCTGGCCGGCAACTTCTATGTCAACCGCAAGACGACCGGCGCCACCGTCGACCAGCAACCCTTCGGAGGCGACGGCGCGAGCGGGACGAACTACAAAGCCGGGGGGATCTGGTACCTGCTCCAGTTCATCTCCCAGGGGACGGTCACCCGGCGGCACGCGCGTGTTCCGAGGAAGCCCGGGATCTGGAACTGGATGTAGGGGAAGCGCCCGCGGGGCGGGGGTGGTGGATCGCGGGCGCGGCCCAGGAGTCCCGATTGAGACCCTTATGAGCCGGAGGATTCCTATCGCGGCCGCTCTCGTCGGGCTTCTCGCCGTGGCGCCAGGCGCCGGGGCAAGGAGCTTCCGCGTCGTGCCCGACGGCTCGGGGGAGGTCCCGACCATCCAGGCGGCCGTCCAGGCCGCGGCGGACGGCGACACGATCCTCCTCGCAAACGGGGTCTTTCAGGGCGACGGGAATCGCGACATCGATCTCGGCGAGCGGGAGCTCGTGATCCGTTCGGAGACGAACGATCCCTCCTCGTGCGTGATCGACTGCGGAGCGACGCAGAGCGATCCGCACAGGGGGTTCTTGATCCGTTCCGGACAGGGTCCGGGGACGGCGATCAAGTGGATCAAGATCACCAACGCCTACGCGGAGCTTGGGGGGGGAATCCTGTGCGAGGGATCATCGCCGACGCTGCTCGGGCTGACGTTCTTCCAGAACGAAGCTCGGGAAGGCGGCGCGGTTGCGTGCGAGAGGGCGGCGCCCGTCATCGACGGGTGCATCTTCGATAGCAACTTCGCCTCGGAGAACGGTGGAGGTCTTCTCTGCGGGACCCGCTTCGGCGACAACAAGGCCGCGCAGATCCGTTCCTGCGTCTTTGTCGGCAACATCGCCCTCGGCCGGGGAGGCGGCATCTCCTGCTCCTATTCGCGGCCCGAGATCTCCCGATGCGGCTTCACGGAGAACACGGGCGCCCAGGGAGGGGCGATCGCCTGTTACCTGGCGACGCCGACCGTTCAAGAGTGCTTCTTCAGAAGCAACTGCGCCGGCCGCGGAGGCGGTATCTGGTGCGGCGAGAGCGCTTCTCCGGCAATCGCATCTTGTACATTCTACGAGAACGCCGGGTACGCAAGGGGGGCAGGCGTCTACAGTCAGGACTCCGCGCCCGCGATCCGCAACACGATCATCGCATGGTCGGTCCAGGGGGAGGCGGTGTACAGCCGACAGGGGGCCTTCCACCCGGAGCTGAGCTGCTGCGATCTCTACAGGAATCGCGGGGGGGACTGGACCGGGTTGATCGCCGGCCAGCTCCCGGAGCGCGGGAACCTCGCCTCCGATCCGATCTTCTGCAATCGGTTTCAGGGGGTCTTCAGCATCGCGAGCTACTCGCCGTGCGCGGCGAGGCAGTCGGGAGCTTGCGGGCTGATCGGGGCCTACGATGTGACCTGTGACGTGGTCCCGGCGCAGCGAATGAGCTGGGGGAGGCTGCGAGGGCTGTTCCGGTAGACACGACGTGACCCTCTCCCGGGATGTGAGTGGATTGATGGCCGGGCGCCGGGGGGTCGATCGCCTCAACCTCGTCTGATCCGGATTCCGCCTCCCAGTGTGTCGATGCGCAGCTCCGCCGCCCCCTCGCCGATCACGCAGACCGCGCGCCGCCGCGCGCGGCCCTGACGCTCTCGCTCACTCTCCGGGGGGAGGTCGAGAGTCCCGCC
>VGJL01000131.1 GCA_016867495.1 Candidatus Eisenbacteria bacterium
CGGCATCGCCTTCGATGGGGGGCTCCTCGAGATCTCTATCGACAGTCTGGCCTACGAGCCCCTGGTTCCCGCGGGCGGCTACACGCACACGATCCATGACCGCGGCTACGGCGGTCCCTTCGCCGAAGGCACCGCCTGCTACTCGGGGACGTTCGGCTGGACCCGCGTGGAGATCGACTTGAGCTCCTACGTCGGATCGATCCAGATCAGGTTCCGCTTCGGCTCGGACTCCACGGGAGCGGGCGCAGGCTGGACCATCGATGACATCGAGGTGAGGGGCCTCGACGAGGCCGCCGACGCTCCCGACGCGCGCTTCCTCTCCGCGGGCCTGGTTCTGGACCCGGCGCAGCCGAACCCGTTCGAAACGGATGCGCGGATCACGCTGCGGATCCCTTACGAAGGGCGCGTGAGGCTCCTGATCGTCGATTCCTCGGGCCGCGCGGTCCGGACCCTGATGGACGAGACCTGCGTTCCCGGGGAGAGGTCGGTCGTCTGGGACGGACGGAGCGACGCCGGACGCGCGCTTCCCAGCGGCGTCTATTACTCCATCGTGCGACAGGACGGCGCCCGCGCCACGGGACGGATGGTCCTCGTGAAGTGACCTTGCTCCAGGGCATCGCGCCGGGCATGATATCGGTTCCCTAGACCGAGCGGCCCGGACCCACTGAAGCCGGCTCCGCGAAATCGGGGCCGGTCTTGCTTTCGGGGAGGCGATGCAAAACTACGACCTGATCTGCTTCGACGTGGATGGCACCCTCGTGGTCCATCCTGATGAGAAGGTCGTCTGGGAGGTCATGAACCGTCGCTTCACCGGCGACGACACCGTCAACCACAGCAGGTTCCGCCAGTATCTCGATCGGGAGATCACCTACGCCGATTGGGTCGCCCTCGACGTCGGCGACTGGATGCGCGCGGGGGCCACGCGGGGGCAGATGATCCAGGCCCTCGGGGACCTGAGGCTGATCGACGGGGCGCACGAGGCGCTCGCGGAGCTGAAGCGGCGCGGCTACAAGCTCGCCATCATCTCCGGGACCCTGGACATCGTGATCGACACCCTGCTTCCGGAGCATCCCTTCGATGATGTCTACGTCAATCGGCTCCTCTTCGACGACAGCGGCCTGCTGATCGGATGCCTGGCCACCCCCTACGACGTGGATGGAAAGGCGCGCGGTCTGAGGGACATGGCCGCCAGGGAAGGAATCGACCTTCTCCGCTGCGCCTTCGTCGGCGACGCCTTCAACGACGTTGAGGTGGCCCGGGAGGCAGGCTACTCGATCGCCTTCAATCCCAAGAGCAAGGAGCTCGAGGAGGTCGCGGATCTGATCGTTCGGGCCGATGACCTCCGGGCCCTTCTGCCCCTCTTTCCGCAAGACTGAGCCGCTCGCCCGCCGATTTCCCGCTTGACAGAGCTGCTAGCAGATTGATATCGTAAAGATATCAGAAAGGGGGTCATCATGATCCGCGAACGGGACGCGAAGTCCGCCAATGGCTATCTCATGCTCCTGGTCTGCCTGGCCCTGCTCGTGGGGACGGTTCTCTGGCTCATCGGTGCGGCACTCGCCAGAGCTCCGCTGTCGGCGGTCCTGTCCGGGATCGCCATGATCATCGTCGCCCTGCTCTTCGGCGGGCTCTTCGCCGTGAATCCGAACGAGTCGCGTGTCATCCAGCTCTTCGGGGCGTACGTGGGGACGGTCCGAAGCCCGGGCTTCAAGTGGATCAACCCCTTCTGCACGAGGCGGGCGGTTTCGGTGAGGATCCGCAATTTCGAAACCACGAAGCTCAAGGTGAATGACCACGACGGCAATCCGATCGAGACGGCCGCCGTCGTGGTCTGGAAGGTCGTGGAGACCGCGGAGGCTGTCTTCGAGGTCGACAACTACGAGAACTTCGTCCACGTGCAGAGCGAGGCGGCGCTGCGAAATCTCGCAACGTCCTATCCCTATGACGCGCACGTCGAGGGGCAGAAGGCGCTCAGAAGTCATACGCGGGAGGTCGCGGAGGATCTGAAGAAGGAGATACAGGATCGCCTCACGAAGGCGGGCGTGGAAGTGATCGAGGCGCGGATCAGCCACCTCGCCTACTCTCCCGAAATCGCCAGCGCGATGCTCCAGCGCCAGCAGGCGAGCGCCATCATCGCCGCGCGTCAAAAGATCGTGGAGGGGGCGGTCAGCATGGTGGAGATGGCCCTCGACCAGCTCTCGATCAAGAAGGTCGTCGAGCTCGACGAGGAGCGCAAGGCCGCCATGGTCAGCAATCTCCTCGTTGTTCTCTGCAGCGACCGGCACACCCAACCCGTCGTGAACACCGGCACGCTCTACCAATAGGAGGGCGCCGTGCCCGATCGGAAGCCCTTCCTGCTTCGAGTGGATCCGGCCCTGTTGGATGCCCTTCAGAAGTGGGCCGCCGACGACATGCGGAGCCTGAACGGGCAGATCGAGTTCCTGCTGAGGAGGGCTCTGGCGCAGGCCGGTCGGGACAGGAGACTGCGAGACGGGCAAGGAGGGGCGTCGGGCGCGCGATGGGAGGCGTGAAGGCGCCGGGGACCGTGATCGGGTGTGGGTCGACCGGCGCTCAAGCGACTTAACTTACTAACACTAAAGCACTTATACTGTTTTCGGGGGATTGGGCTGGAGCCTCAGCGGGGCAGCAGAAAGGTCCGCAAACTCAACGCGAGGACCGCATTTTTCTTCGTCCCGAGTCAGATACCTGATAAGATGTACAGGAAATCGGCGGAGGAGCTCCGGCGACCCCATGAGCCGCTGTCTCTTGCCATAAGATACAGGCATGCTTGATGGATGGTGTTCTTATGACAACTCGGTTGAAGATGGCGCTTCTGGCGATCGTGCTGGTGGGGCTCCTAATCCCCGCCCAGGGCCAGGCGATTCTCTACTATGGCTCCCTCGCCTATCCTACGGGGCTTCACGCTCAGGGCAGATGGGCCGGAGGGCCTGCCATGATCGAGTGGTGGGTCGGCGACAGCGGTGCTGATGGGTGGTGGAACTACAAGTATCGCCTCTCGCATGCCGCTGGGGGCACGAGCCACATGATCTTCGAGACCTCGACCAACTTCACCGTCGCGGACATCGCGAACGCCTATGTGAACGATGCCGGCGGAAACATGGTGCCGTACACGGTGGTCAGCGATGACATCAAGACGCACCTCGAGATGCAGGGCAACCCCGATATGCCGGGGAATCTCTACGGCGTCAAGTTCGATCGCGGGATCACGGGGCTTGTGACGACCATCCAGTTCGACAGCCAGCGCATGCCGATGTGGGGCGACTTCTACTCGAAGGACGGAGGCAACAACCCCGTCGACGCGGCCTGGAACCTCGGGTTCCTGGCGACCGATCCGATCGACCCCCCGGGCAACGGTTCGATCGCGAACCACATCCTGGTCCCGGACACGGTGGTCCAGCCGATTCCGGAGCCGGCATCTCTTCTGCTTCTCGGCACGGGACTCGTCGGATTCGCGGCGGCGCGGCGCAGGCGGAAGTCCAGCTAGAAACTCTTGATCGAGATCATAGAGCCGGAGGCGCGGGCGCACAGCGTGCGGCCCCCTCCGGCTCTTGCTTGGAACTGACTAGCCGATCACACCGGCCGTCTTGCCCGCCACCTGGATGATCTCGAGCGCCCGATCGATCTGCGCGGCCGTGTGGGTGGCCATCAGGCTCGTCCTGATCCGCGAGGAGTTCTCAGGCACCGCGGGGGCGATCACCGGGTTCGTGAAGACCCCTCCTTCGAAGAGGCACTTCCAGAATCTGAAGGTCCTGAGGGTGTTGCCCACGATGATCGGGATGATCGGGGTGCAGCAGGTCCCCACGTCGAATCCCATCGAGACCAGGCCGTCCCGTAGCCGGTGGGCGTTGGCCCACAGCCGGTCGCGGCGCTCGGGCTCCTGCCGAAGGATCTCGACACACTTGCTGACGGTCGCCACGGCGTAGGGGGGAAGGCTCGCGCTGAAGATGAGCGATCGGGAATGATGCTTAACGAAGCTGATGACGTACTCATCGCCGGCGGCGAAGCCTCCGATCGAGGCGAACGACTTGCTGAACGTCCCCATGAGGAGATCGACGCTCTGCGTCACTCCAAAGTGCTCGTGTGTTCCGCCGCCGGTCGCGCCCATCACGCCGATCGAGTGGGCCTCGTCCACCATCAGGCGGGCGCCGTATCGCTTCGCGAGGGGGACGATCTCGGGAAGATCGGCGAGGTCGCCTTCCATGCTGAAGACGCCGTCGACCACGACCAGGATGCCCCCCGGATGGCTCCTGGCCTTCTGAAGGCTCTTCTCCAAATCCCCGATGTCATTGTGTCGAAAGCGATAGACGGCCCCTTGGGAGAGCTGCGTCCCGTCGATGATGCTCGCGTGGTCGAGCTTGTCGATGATCACCGAGTCGCCCTTCCCGACAACGCTTGAGATCACGCCGAGGTTGACTTGGAAGCCGGTCGAGAAGACGAGGGCCGCCTCCTTGCCGACGAGCCGCGCAAGGTCGACCTCGAGCTTCTCATGCAGATCGAGATTGCCGTTCAGGAACCGGCTTCCCGTGCAGCCGCTCCCGTACTGCCGAGCTGCGGCTTCGGCCGCCTCGAGGACGCGGGGATCGTGGGTCAAGCCGAGGTAGTTGTTGGAGCCCAGCATGATCATCTGGTGCCCGTCAACCGTGACCTCGGTTCCCTCCGAGTTCGAGATCGGCACGAAGTAGGGATAGAGCCCCGCGGCCTTGGCCTCTTTGACCCTCGTGAATGCGTGGCAGCGCGCAAACAGATCGGGAGCGGCGGTCTCGGTTCCGCGCGGCAGGGGCCGATCCTGTGCGGCACGGGGATTCATGGCATCCAGTTCCCTCATCCAAGATAGCGAACGATTTCCCTGCGAGACTAGGCCGCGGATCCATCTCTGTCAATGGCCGCGGGTCCCGATGCGGGTCCCACGGAGAGGACCGGCTCAGCGGATCGCGCGTGAAACCGGGCGGTCCTTGTGGCCGCTCAAGACCCTCTCGGACCGAATCCTCCACGCATCCGCCGTGGAGTCTCCATGCGAAACGGCGCCGGCCATCCAGGCCAGACGGATCGTCTCCATCGATCCGCACCTGAAGACGAGAGCGACATCGCCCCCGACGCGCGAGATCAATGCGTCTCTGTCATCCAGGGCGCAACCGGCCAGTCCGATCGCTCCGGCCTCGACAATCGATTCGCCGTACGACCAGATCCCGCTCGGGACGCGAAAGTAGCCGTTTTCCGATAGGGAGGGGATCGCGGCGGCGATGCGAACAGAGTCGACTCCCTGCGAGAGATCGATCAGGAGATCCTCGACGATCGCATGGTCCCCAGGAGTGAGGCTCCACCTGCGCGTCGCACGGACGCCCGCGGCCTCGACGACCGATTCGATCACAGCCCGGGCGGGCCCGGACGCCACGACGCGCTGCGAGCGATAGGCGTCCTGCCCGAAGAGGGGATGCCAGCCGCTCGCGTCCTCCACGAAGAGCCCTCCCAGTCCGGGTCCTCCGCCGACATCGAATGGATCCATCCCCCATGGTCGCCGAGTGTGATGGTCGCCGAGGTCGCCTCGGAGAATCAGGGCCGGCCTCCGCTTCGCTAGGAAATCGATCCGTCCCTCGTAGGCGCGGTAGGCGATGGGGAGCGACTCGAAAGCGATCGAGGCTCCGAAGTGGGGATCGACGCGGATCTCCTCGCGCCACGGCAAGGGGTGGGCCGGATCGATCTCGATCGTCACGCGGGAGGCCTCCGCATGGGGAGCCGCTTCCAACGCAGGGAAGTAGATCGCGTCGGGAAGTCCGTCGGCATCCCAGTCCTCCGGCTGGCCCGCGACCCGGCCGCCCGGGAACGTCAGTTCGACGTTCGAGAGGAGATCCAGATCCTTCCGCTTCTTCTCCGGGATCGCCCCGACGTCGAGAATGAGGGCCGTTCCGGGAACGATGGCCTGCTCAGGACTCCAGACGGCGGAGGGTTTGCCCTCCGCCGGATCCAGGGCCAGGAAGCCGCCACCCAGATCCCAGAGGGAGAGATCGTAGAGGTAGCGCTCCGTCTCGAGGCTCTTCTCGGCCGCGACGGCTATCGGCTCTCCCCTGTCGCGGGCCTCCGTCCACCAGCGTCTCACATGCCCCCGCGCGCCGGCGATTCCGCTTCCTCCGAGCTGATCGAGGTCCCATCGGGCCTGCTTGCGCGCTTCCCCGAGGCGATCCCGCCAGGCCTCGCGCATCGCAGGCGTCCCCGTGGGTAGGCGGCGGGGCGCCTCGTTCCTCAGGATGACCGCGCGCTCGCGGCGGGGCGTCGACTCGGCGGCCCACGTCCATGCGTCGAAGTAGCCGTTGCCGTCGGCGTCCGTCATCGTGATTGTCCTCCGGATGCCGGGATCGCCTGCCAGCGCGACGGTGATCTCCCCTCGCTCCGCGCCCAGGAGATGGATCCTGCGGTCCACTTCGCTGAAGTAGAGGCCGAGCCTCCCCGAGTTGTCGGCGTCGATCTCGTAGCGCTTGTTCGCCCGGCCGCAAGCGGGACCGCCGATCTGAGGGACGCCCATGAACGGCTCGGCGATCACGCCCTCCCATCTCTCGCGCGTCGGAACCTCGGACTCGGGGGCGACGTTGCGGTCCACCTCGTCCCAGACAAGGAGCGCGGAGCGCCAGAGGCCCCAGCGGGCCAGATCCCGCGCCTTGTCCCAGGCCACGAAGCGCAGGATCCCGCCATCGCGCATGGGCAGCTCGTGGGCGAACGACTCCGGGGCCCGGATCTGGCCGACGGCGTTCAGGGAGAAGTCGAAGTCGTGCGGGGATTCCTCCGTCGCGTCTCCGTCCGCGTCGAACGACCATCGCATCGAGCGGATGGCCAGGTCCGTTCCCTCGAAACGCAGCGCCTCGTCGGTAAGGCCGTCGTTGTCGTCGTCGTAGAAGCAGAAGGGGTTCTCGAAGACGGATGTCCACCGCCCGCTGACCTGATCGCGGATCCCCGCCACGAGACAGGCGTTCCCCGAGAAGTCGCTGCGCCACATGTCCCGATTGGCGTGATAGTCGTAGTCCGTGAGGGCGAGCAGCCGGTTGTCGTCATCCAGGTCGAAGACGACGGTCACGCCGATGCCGTCCGCGCCGATCCCTCCGGGCGTGATCTCGTAGAGATCCATGCGGTCCGGATCTCCGTCTCGGTCGTCATCCACGTAGTCGATGACCCGATCGAGGATGCCGTCCCCGCGGAGATCGACGAGATAGCA
>VGJL01000132.1 GCA_016867495.1 Candidatus Eisenbacteria bacterium
CCACCTCGGGGCGGGCGTCCTCTTCCGCCGCTCGGTGATCCTCGCGCGCAAGTATGGAATGCCGATCCGGGTGCGATGCTCTCTCGCAAGCGGACCGGATACATGGATCGGAAAGCGCCCCGGAGAGGCAACGGCGCCTCCCGAGGCGAGGGTGAAGAGAGAGGCGACGGCGCCCCCGGACAAGCAGCAGGAGGTCAGGATGGAATCGAAACCGCAGCCCGTAAACGGCGACTTCCCTGCCGAGACGGAGAGGATCCTCTCCGTGGCTCTCGAGCGCGCGTGCGTCGCCGTCGAGATTGCGGGAACGGGGCCGGCCGCAAACCTGCTCGCTCTGATCGACGAGCCGCCCACCTCCTCCCCCTGGACTTGGATTGCGACGGCGCGTTCCGGTGATCAGAGCTTCGTCCGAGGCGTCTGCCCCGCTCCCGGGCCCGATGAGGAGGCCCTCCGCGCGCGCGCCGGCGCGATCGGCGCGTCCATTCGCGTCCAGCGGGGGCTCTCGGCCGCCAGCATGGTCGGCGAGGGGATCCTCGCCCGCGCGAACCTCATGCGGGAGGCGATCGAGTGCCTGGAATCCGCCGGCATTCGAGTGATCGCGACGCACACGGGAAGCCTCTCGCTGTCGTTTCTCGTTGAGGAGACATCCGCCCCCCGCGCCGCGCATCTGCTGCACGATCGCTTCGTGGCGCCCGCCGGCTCGGGTCCAGCGTAGCCGCCCGGCCCGGCCGGTTCCCGCAGCCCCGCGCCGCGAAAGCGAACCTGGCGGGACGGAGGGAACCGGCGGACCCGCTTGCGCGCTGCAGACGACCTCCTCTCTCGAGAGAGAGGAGGTCGCCTCACTGGATCAGTGCGTTGACTCAGCGTCGTTCCATGTCACCTGACCATCAGCAGCCGCTGCGTCTGCGCCCGTCCTTTCCCTCCGGCGAGCCTGCAGAAGTAGATCCCGCTGCCGACCTGGTTCCCGTCCGAGCCCCGTCCGTCCCACTCGATCCTGTAGTCGCCGGCCGGCAGATCCCGATCGACCAGCCTGCGGACGAGGGCGCCGCCGACATCGAACACCGAGAGCGAGATCGGCCCGCCGCGCCGCACGGCGAGCGGCAGGACCGTCAGGCGATCGAACGGGTTGGGGCTTCCGAAGCCGAGATCGACCGCGGATTCCGGATCGAGGAGGGCGTTGCCTCCCGGAACCCCCGCGACCCCGTTGTCCTGGACGAGGACGTTGTCGAAGTGGACATGCTTGCCGCGAGCCGCGCCGAGCCCGATGGTCCCGGCGGGAATGTAGTCCGGATCGACGACCCGAAAGAGCGGAATCCAGTCGGTGTCTTGCCAGCGATACCAGCCCTGCAGCAGTCCGGCGTCGGCCTGGATCCTGAAGTCGTACTGCGTCTGCTCGACCAGCGTGCAGGGGAAGGAAGCGAGCGGCTCCCCGATCCCCGCGGGAGTCTGCTTCTCGAGCCAACCCTGCATCCCGTCCATCGAGATCTGGTAGTAGGTGGTCGGATCGCGGAAGCGGAAGAAGATCCGCATCAGGCCGAATCCCTCATGCGGGATCAGGTCCAGGTTGTAGGTGAGGTTCGCGACATCGAGGCCGATCACGGTCGACCGCAGCCAGCCCGCCGCGTCCGAGAAGAAGCAGTACTGGCCCGCCGAGACGGAGATCGCCCCGCCCCCGACGATCTCCCGGAACCAGCCGTCGTCGTTCTGGTCGTTGAAGTCGTCGTAGAAGACGACGTTGGGCTCCATGTAGCATCCGACGCCGCGGGCGCCGATCTCCCATCCGCCGGAGCCGCTGCCGACGCACGGCGAGACATCGAACAGATCCCACGGCGACTCGGGCGAGGCGAATCCGCAGTAGAGCGGATCGGCACTGATGTCGCCCGGACCGGGCAGACAGTTGTGATAGTCCCTCGGGCTGTTCCCCCAGACGTCGCAGTAGGAGTTCAGCAGATGCCCTCCGGGGCCGACGGCGAGGCCGCCGCCCGCCTGCGAGGAGGCGAAGATGCAGTCGATGAGAGTGGTCGGACCGGTGCTCGAGGCCTCGATGAAAGCCCCTCCACCGAGCCCGTCGGCCCAGTTGCCGTTGAACGTGCAGTTGCGCAGCGTGGGGTTGGCGACGAACGAGTGGACGCCGCCGCCGTTCTCGCGGGCGTGGTTGTCGTGGAAGATGTTCCGGAAGACGTCCGGGTAGTGCGGGACGAAATAGAAGTAGCAGAAACGGATGCCCGCGCCTGAACCGGCCGTGTTGTTGAAGACCAGGTTATGGCTGATCCATGAAGGCTGCTTCGAGAGGTCGATGAGATCGCTGCGGAGGGGACGCCCCTTGTCGTTCTGGCCGCAACTGCGGCCGTCGCCCGGGAGTCAATAGAAGATCCCTCCGCCGAAGGCTCCGCCCTCGTTGTTGAAGACCGTGTTGCCGGTGATGATCGACATGCAGTTGCGGCTCGCGATGCCGCCTGCGTAGTAGCTGGCATTCACGTTGTCGTGGACGATGTTGTCCGAGATCGTCGGCGTCGAGTGCTCGCAGTAGATCCCCGCTCCGCGGAAGCTGGAGAAGTTGTCGTAGATCTCGTTCCCGGAGATCGTCGTCGAGGCGTAGAGGGCCCAGATCCCGCCGCCGTCCATCCGGACGGCCTGATTCCCGAAGATCTTGTTCCTCGAGATCGTGGAGGCTCCGACGGAGTCGTAGATCCCTCCCCCGCTCGACGAAGCCCGGTTGTGGCAGATGATGTTGTCGAGTATCCGGGGAGAGGCGGCGATGCACAGGACACCAGCGCCGACGGAGGCGCTCGCGTTCCGGATCGTGAAGCCCTGGAGGACGGACGAGGAGGTCTCTCCGTCATCGAAGGTCACCGCCGATCCGATCGTCCCCGCGCCCGAGGGGTCGATGATCGTCTCTGGGATCAGCGATGGGTCGCCTGTCGCCACGAAGTGGCTTCCCACGACGATCCCCTTCCCCATGAAATCGATCCGCTCGGGATAGAGCCCGGGCGCGACCAGGACGGTGTCCCCCGGCGCGGCGTGCGCGATGCCGAGCTGGATCGTCGGGAGATCCTCCGGCACGCGGACGATCCCCGCCTCGGCGCGCGTCGCGAGCGTCGAAGTCCCGAGAAGCCCGGCGAGAAGGACGAGAGAGCAGAATTGCAACCTGACCATGCCCCACCTCCTTGCGGCCAACAAGAGGCCATGCTGGTCAATTGGTTGCGGGAGCATAGCAGATATTGAGGCCGCTGTGCGCAAGGTACCGCCCCGTGGTCCCGGGCTTCGGATTCAGAGGCGCTCCCGCCGGTTGCCCGCGGCCGGCGGCCTGTCCCTCAGCCGGCGAAGCGGGGACCGGCGGGGGCGCCGCGTGCGCGAAGATGACAGAGTGAGCGAAGCCCGCGGCCGGCGGCGTCATCGCCGGATCGCGGCGATCTCCTTGTAGGCATCGACGTACTTGAGGGCGGCGCTGCGCCAGGAGTGGTTGATCCGCATCACCTGCGAGAGAAGCCTCTTCCACGAGCGCTTGCGCCCGTAGGCGGCGAGCCCACGGCCGATCGCCGCGAGCATGGCGACCGCGTCGTGCTCCTCGAAAACGAAGCCGTTCCCCTTGCCGGTGGCGTGATCGTGCTCGCTCACGGTGTCGGCCAGCCCACCCGTCGCCCTGACGATCGGGATCGTGCCGTAGCGGAGCGAGTACATCTGATTGAGACCGCACGGCTCGTACCGGGAGGGCATGAGGAAGAAGTCGGATCCCGCCTCGATCAGATGGGCCAGCGGATCGTTGAACGAGAGGCTCACGGCGAACTTCGCCGGATGGCGCCGGCGCAGCTCCTTCATGAGCGCCTCGTGCTTCGGCTGCCCGTTGCCGAGGACGACCAGCTTCAGATCCCCGGCCAGCAGATCCTCCGCCGCCTCGGCCAGGAGATCGAATCCCTTCTGGTCGACCAGGCGCGAGATCATCCCGATCACGGGCGCGTCGAGGTCCTCGGGAAGCTCCATCGCGTGGAGGAGCCTCCTCTTGTTCTCGCGCTTGGGCCCCAGGTCGTCAGGCCCGTAGTTGTGCGGAATCAGCGGATCGGTCCTCGGATCCCAGATCTCGACATCGATCCCGTTCAGGATCCCGCGAACATCCTTGCTCCGCGCCGCCAGGACGCCCTCGAGCCCGAAGCCGAACTCCTCGCTCTCCTGGATCTCGAGGGCGTAGCGCTCGCTCACCGTCGTGATCCGATCGGCGTAGAGGATCGCCGCCTTCATGAAGTTCACCTTGCCCCAGAACTCCAGCGGCCCCATCGGATAGAAGATGCGATCGGCCAGGTCGCGACCGATCTCGTCGAGAGCCGCGACCGGGTAGATTCCCTGATATCCCATGTTGTGGATCGCATAGAGGATCCCCGCGCGGCAGAGCGGCGTCCCGGCCCGGGTCTCCCGGAGGAGGACCGGCACAAGGCCGGTCTGATAGTCGTTCAGATGGATCGCATCGGGGATCCAACCCAGGGTCTCCATGCTCTCGATGATCGCCTTCGCGAAGAAGACGAAGCGCCGCGCGTTGTCGGGCCAGTCGGCGCCCGTCGCGGGATCGACATAGGGATTGGCCCTGTCGAAGAAGCGATCGTGGCGGATCAACACGATTTCGAGCCCGCCCTGCCCCACGCGCGCGATCTCGATCTCCGCCCTCTCCTCCCCCGCGGCGAGGGAGACCAGGATGGTCCCGCGCCTCTCGATCTCGAGGCCCGGGAACCTCTGGGGCGTCATCCCGGGCGGCTTGGGAAGAAAGACGCGGACCTCGTGCCCGAGCCGCGCAAGCTCCTTCGACAGGGCGCCGGTCACATCGGCGAGCCCGCCGACCTTGACGAAGGGGACCATCTCGGCCGCGGCGATCGCGATCTTCACGCTTGGCTCCCCTCCGGCCCGGCCGGGACGGCCGCCTCGCGCAGGAACTGAGCGGCCTCCTCCGGCGGCGTCGGGTTGATGTAGAAACCCGTCCCCCACTCGAATCCCGCGACCTTCGTCAGCTTGGGGATCAGCTCGAGGTGCCAGTGGTAGTGCCGCGGGGCCTCCCAGTCGTTGCAGGGGCTCGTGTGCAGGACGACGTTGAAGGGCGGATTGCCGAGGGCAACGTTCATCCTCCCGAGCGTCTCCCTGTAGATCCGCGCGAGGGAGAGGAAGTCGCCGCGGTAGGCGTCCTCGAAGTAGTGCTCGTGCCTTCTCGGGATCAGCATCGTCTCGAAGGGAAAGCGGGGCGCGAAGGGGACGATCACCACGTAGTCATCGTTGACGCATACGATCCGCGAGCCGACGGTCAGCTCCTGGTCGACGATGTCGCAGAAGATGCACCGCTCCTTCCAGTCGAAGTGCTGGTTGCAGCCCTTCAGCTCCTCGACGACGCGCCGGGGGACGATCGGCGTCGCGATCAGCTGCGTGTGGCTGTGCTCGAGACTCGCGCCCGCGGGCGCCCCGTGGTTCTTGAAGACCTGGATGTAGCGGAAGCGCTTGTCCTTCGCCAGATCGATCATCCTCTCCCGGCAGGCGACGAAGAGGTCATTGATCTGCTCGACGGGAAGATGCGCCGTGTCGCGGTCATGATCGGTGGTCTCGATGATGACCTCGTGGGCGCCGACCCCGCTCATCTTGTCGTAGATCCCCTCGGGCTTGCGATGCAGCTCCCCCTCGATCTGAAGGGCCGGGAACTTGTTCGAGACGACCCGCACCCGCCAGCCGGGGCCGTCTCGCTGCGTGCCAGGATCGCGAATCGCGTAGACCTCGGGGGGGGTCTTCGCCTCGTTCCCGGGGCAAAACGGACAGAATCCGCCGCCTCGCTTCGTCTCGATCCTCTCGAAGTCGGTGGGGCGCTTGCCCCGTTCGGTCGCGATGATGACCCAGCGCCCTATCACCGGGTCCTTGCGCAGCTCCGGCATTCTAGCGAGTCCTCCCTCGTTGCGGCTTCATGCTGTCTGGGCCCGGCCGGCGCCCTAAGCCCGCGCCCCGTCCCGATCGGCGCCCGTCGCGAGGAAGGCGATCTCGAAGGCGCGGCGCAGGTCGTCGGAAAGAACGTGGCCGCGCCGTTCGAGGACCGTCGCGGCCGTGCGCAGGCAACGCTCGAGATCGTACTCCTCCGCGTCCGCTCCGACTCCCCAGAGGAAGTCCGGCACCCACTTGGGGAAGAGAGTCGTCTCTCCGAAGAGGTTTGACGCCAGACCGATCACCGATCCCGTGCAGAGGAGCGATCCGATGCGGGTCTTGACGTGATCGCCGATGAACGATCCGATCTTCCGCTGACCGGTCCCGACCTGCTCCCCGTAGGCCTGCAGGCGCACCGGGGCGTAGTTGTTCTTCAGATCGCTCGTCGTCGTCATGGCTCCGAGATTGACCCACTCCCCGAGATAGGAGTGCCCCACGAATCCGTCGTGCGCCTTGTTGTCGAAACCGTGGAAGATCGAGGCCTCGACTTCCCCGCGGACGCGGCAGCCCGGGCCGAAGTAGCTTCCTCCGCCGATCCGCCCGCCGAGCAGCAGACAGTTCTCGCGGCAACCGAAGGGCCCGCGGATCCATGTGTGGGGGAAGACCCTGGTCCCCGGCCCCAGCACGATCGCTCCCTCGCGCGCGTCGAGGAGGGCGAAGTGATCGACCTGGCATCCCTTGCCGAGGCGGATCCGGCCCGGCGCGTAGGCGGCTCCATCGCCGAAGTCCTGGGGAGGGGCCATCCGGGCGAGATCGCGCTCGAGGTCCCCCTCGATCCTGGCAGCGCTCTCGGCCACGAGATCGGCAAGCCCTCCGATCCACGCGCCGCCCGCTGGCTCGACGCGGGGGCATCCCTCCGCGAGAGCCGCCCAGAAGGGGTCGTTCCCCGGGGTCTCGCCCGCCGGGGGCGAGACCTCGCAACGCGCGGCCACGATCACGCCATCCTTGAGCCACGCCTTGGGCGCCCCCTCCGAGACCGCGTCGTCGATCATCGCCCGATCGGGAATCCAGCGGTCCCGCACCCAGAGGCGCGTCCGGGGCTCCGCCGGGATCCCGGCGCGTCGTCGCTTCGGGTCGAGCGACGCGATCTCCGGACGGCAGAGGACGCTCACCGGCCGCGAGTCCGGCTCCTCCCATCGCTCGGCGTTCGTCCGCCCGCCCATCAGAAGATCTCCCGCGGGGCGAAGCCATGTGAGAGGACGAAG
>VGJL01000133.1 GCA_016867495.1 Candidatus Eisenbacteria bacterium
CGCCGGGTTCCATCCCGATCCCGCGTTCGCCTCGACGCTGCGCGCGGCGATCGAGCCCACGCCGGCGGGGGAGTGGGACATCGAGAAGGATATCCTTGCCGTGCTGAGACCGCCGGCCACCTTCGCCCTCTACCACGGGTTTGGAAATGCCCTCTTCGCGCGCGTGATCGATCGCCTGCTCGGCGAGCCCTCTCTCCGCGTGCTGGTCGCCCCTCGGACCGACGAGCAGAGGCGCGGAATTCTCGCCCGGGGCAATGGGAACCTCCGCGTTCTCGCCCGCGGAGTCAGAGGACTCGATCTGCTCGCCCGCGCCGATCTCGTGGTCAGCGCGGGGGGAACGATGAACCGCGAGGCGGCTCTTCTCGGCACGCCCGCCTACACGGTGCTCGCGGCGCCTCTCGGCGCCGTCGATCGCTGGCTCATCGAGCAGGGCCGCCTGATCCATGTCTGCGGGGACGCCGATCTCGAGAAGATCGCGATCCGCAAGGCTACCGAACGCAGACTGCCGCTTGCGCGCGAGCGGATCGCCGAAGAGGTCTGCGATCGCATCCTCGAGCCGATCGGGAGGTTGTGGTGAGGAGCCGGCCGCTCTGGAAGCGGGCCCTCGGCCGCCTCCGCCGGGAGATGGGCGCCCGGCGTCACGCCGCGGCGGATGAGGAGATCCTGCGCCGCTTCCGCGACGGCGGCTTCATCACGGCGGACGAGAGTCGTCTCGTGAGCGAGAGGCTCGACTCCGCGCCACCCGAGCCGCTCGTCCTGCCCGAGTCCCCGATCGGAAGGGTCCGCCCAACGATCGATCGGCAGGCCGCTCTCGTGGAAGCCGGGGATGCGATTCGCGGGTCGATCCGCCTCTTCGGTCGGGAGCAGGATCTCCTCGATCCCTCCTCATGGCATCGCGATCCGCTTCGTTCGACGCCCTGGCCCGACTGCAATCACGCGCGCATCCGACTCGACGATCCCGGGCGCGGGGGAGATGCGCGGATGGCCTGGGAGCCGGCGCGTTTTCACAATGCCCTGCTCCTGGCGAGGGCGCACCTCGTCGCGCCGGAGTCGGGCGCCGCGGGATCCCTGCTCGCGCAGATCGAGTCGTTCGAGACCGGTTGCTCGCCCTTCCGTACGATCCACTGGGCGGTGGGGATGGAGGTGGCGATCCGCGGGGCGGCCCTCTGCTTCGCGCTGGAATCTCTCCGTGGCGCGCCGGAGCTGACCGCCGGCCGGCGCGAGCGGATCGTCAGGCTCTTGTTCCTCCACGGCCTCTTCCTGGAGCATCACATCGAGCGCAATCCCCTTGGGTTCACAACGAACCACACGATCGCGGACCATGCGGGACTCTGCATCCTCGGGCAGCTCTACCGTGGCGCCGATGCGGGGGAGCGCTGGCGGGCGATCGGCGCGGCGGGACTGCGGGAGTGTCTCGCGGAGCAGGTGCTTGCGGGCGGAGCCCATGCGGAGGGATCGCTGCCGTATGAGCGGTTCTGTCTGGAAGCGGGCCTGGCCGCTTTCGCCGCCCTCCCGTCCCAGGAGCGGGTGGGACTGGACGGGCCGCTCCGCGCGCTGGCGCTCCATCTGAGGGCTGCGGCCCTACCCTCCGGCTTGCCCTTCATCGGGGACGGCGACGATTCCTTCTTCCCGCCGTTCGCCTGTCGGCCGTTCGAAGCGCTCGATCCGCTCGATCCCGAGCCTGTGCTGCAGGCCGCGGAGGCTCTTCTTGCTCTGCCGGGTCTGCGGCTGCGGCGCGAGAGCTGCGAGGCAGCGATCTGGCTGGGAGCCGCGGGGGATGTCGAGTCCGGGACGGCGACCCCGCGAGCCGTGGCTGGGTCATCGGACGCGGCAGCGACGCCGCCCGCATCGGCCCCGCCGCCCTCTCCGTCCGGCCTCACGCCACACGCGCGGGGGTTCATTCCCTTCGATGCCCCGCCCCTGCGCGGCCTGATCGTCGCGCGGGACAGACACCAGGGTTGGCTTCCCACGCACGCGCACAACGATCTTCTTTCGATCGTCCTCGACCTCGCGGGCGAGCCGCTTCTGATCGACCCGGGCACGGGAGGGTACGGTTGCGATCGCGCGTTGCGCCATCGCTTGCGGTCGACCGGGGCCCATTCCACTCTGGAACTCGCCGGTAGGGAGCAGAGCCCCATCGATCCGCGCACGACTTTCGAGGGGCCCGCGAGCATCTCATGCGGCGCGCGCGTGCGGCGCGCCGATCGTCCGGACATCGCCTGCTGGCACGAAGGCTTCGGCGAAGGGTTGATCCATACCCGCCGCGTTCGCGTCCGCATGCGCTTGCTCTTCATCGAGGATGTCGTCTCCTCGCGCGATGCGCCCGGCGCGCCGGAGGCCGTCGAGTCGATCCTTCGTTTCCGATTGGGGCCGGGCGCGAGGGTCCGCGTCGAGGAGAACCGCCGCGGACAGGCGTGCGCGATCGATCTCCCGTCCGGAACGGCCCGGTTTATCCTGTTGCGCCCCGCCTCTGCATCCTGGCAGATTGGAGCGGAGCCGATTTCCCGCCGCTACGGGAGCGCGGAATCGGCGCCGGTTCTGGAGGCGAGACACGTCGGTCCGCCGCCGCATCGCTGGCTCACGGTGGTGCGTGCGGAGGCGCCGCGAAATCGATCATGATGAGATCACCCAATAGGCGGTTCTTCGAGACTCTTCAGAGGGGCATGCTCCGCCTCTTCGTCGTGGCTGTGCCGCTCGCCGCCCTGCCTTCCGCCGCCGCATCCCAGTCGGCTTCGGATCTCCAGGAGCTGCGGCGCTTCCAGCGGCAAGCGCAGGAAGCCGCGAAGGAATCGCCCGAGGCGTTCGCGCGGCCGCTGGGCCAGAGGCCCGCGGACCGCTCGGCAGAGGAGCCTCTGCTTGAGGGCCCGATCGACCCCGCCCTCTATGTCGTGGGGCCCGGCGACGTGCTCGGCCTGACCTTGCAGGGAACGATCCGCAGGTTCGATGAGCTGGAGGTCTCGCCGGAGGGATTCGTTCTCATCCCCGGCGCCGGCCCGGTCACGGTCGCAGGCATGACCCTCGAGCAGGCCCGCGTCCTGATCGGCGATGAAGCGATGCGTTCCTATCGGAACGTGCAGGTGATCGTGAATCTCCAGCGGCTGCGGCGGTTCGCGGTCTTCGTCCTCGGCCAGGTCGCGGCCCCCGGGCAGTACCAGGCCAGCCAGGCCGACCGCGCCTCGGAGGGAATCCAGCTCGCGGGCGGGCCGTTGCCGAACGCCTCGGACCGCGCGATCCACATCTTCCGGCGGGACCGCGAGGCCATCCGTTGCGATCTTCTCGGTTTCTGGAGGACCGGGGATTTGCAGTCGAATCCGCAGCTACAGGACGGCGATGTCCTGATCGTGGGGTTCCGCCGCGAAGGTGTGATGATGAACGGCGAGGTCAACAAGCCCGGGCAGATCGAGTTCCTCGAGGGGGACTCGCTCGGCGGGATGATCCGCCTGGCGGGCGGGCTCACACAGAAGGCCACGCTCGACACGATCGAGATCGCTCGCTACGCGCCGGGGAGCACGGTGCCGAGCATCTCGTATCTCTTCGCCGGCGCCGAGCGACGGTCTTCCGCGTGGAGCTTCCGCTTGCAGGCCCGCGACGCGATCCAGATCCGCACCGATCCGAACTGGGACGTGCGCCATCGCGTGGAGGTTCGGGGGGAAGCCCGCTTCCCGGGGACTTACATCATCGACGAGGACAAGACGACCCTGACCGAGTTGCTGGCCCGGGCTGGCGGCTTCACGCCCGACGCCTCTCTCCGCGAGGCCACGCTGGTCCGCAGGGTCGATGAGTCGATCAAGGACCCCGAGTTCGAGCGCCTACGCCTCGTCTCCGCGGCCGACATGAGCCAGACGGAGTACGAGTATTTCAAGATGCGCGGGCGCCAGCGCCCCGGGCTCATGGCCGTCAACTTCACCGAGCTCTTCGAGGGCCGCAACAGCGCGCAGGATGTCCTCCTGCGCGACGGCGATGTCATCATCGTGCCCCTGAAGAAGACCTATGTGACCCTTGCCGGCCAGGTCGCGCTGCCGGGCAACATCCGCTACGAGACTGGACTATCGATCGAGGACTACATCGCCCGCTCGGGAGGGTACGCGTGGAAGGCCGCCAAGGGGCGCACCGTGCTGATCCGCGCCTCGACCGGCGAGTGGATCAAGCGGGGAGGCGGCGTCAGGGTGGGGCCGGGCGACACGATCTGGGTGCCGGAGAAGCCGGATCGGGAGTGGTACTCCATATTCAAGGACAGTCTGCTCATCCTGTCCCAGGTCGCGACGATCTACCTCGTGATCAAGACGAGCACGGAATGACGGCATCCGAGAACAGAACGGCTTCGCCTCAGGCGCCTGGGACCGGGCGCCTCGCCCTCGTTCCCTTTCTCGAGGTGATCGCGAGGAGGAAGGGAATGGTGATCGGCCTGGCGGTCGCCGCGGGCCTGATCGCGGGGATCATGGGTTTCGTCGTGCCCACGACCTACGAGACGAGCGTCACGATCATGCCTCCCGACCAGTCCTCTCCGCTCGGCTCGATAGGGGGAGGGATCCAATCAACGCTCGCGATGCTGCAGATAGGTTTCGCGCAGATCGCGACGTCCGACCTCTACGCCGACATGATCCGGAGCCGCTCGGTATTCGAGCACACGATCAGAGAGCTGGACCTGATCCGCGCCTTCGGAATCGCCGAGAAGGACTCCCTCAAGGCACTGACTTACGCTCTGCAGCAACTCGAGAGCGACGTCACGGTCCGAACGGCGAACAACGGCCTGATCACCCTCACGGTGCGCGCGCGGACGGGCTACCTTCCGGGCAAGGCCGACAAGATCGAGGCGCGGCGCCGTGTCGCGGCCATCGGCAACGAGCTCGTGCGCGGGCTCGACAAGGTCAATCGGGAGAAGAGCACGAGCCGAGCCCGCCAGACCCGGATCTATCTGGAACAGCAGGTCCAGACGACCGCAGAGCGGCTCGAGAAGACGGGACGCGACCTCGCCGAGTTCCAGTCGGCCCACCTCGCCATCGATGTGACCGAGCAGGTGAAGGCGGGGATCGCGGTCGCGGGGACGCTGCAGGGGCAACTCCTCGCCCGGGAGATCGAGCTTGGCGTCGCCCTGCAATCGATGCAGGCGAACCATCCCGACGTCCGCACCCTGCGCAACGAGGTGGCGGAGTTGCGCAGGAGGATCGGAGAGCTTCGGCGCGGCGGAGGCGGCGACTCGTCCGACCCGATCGATGCTGGACTCGACAAGATGCCCGAGCTGGGGCGCCTCTATGCAGGCTTCCTGCGAGAGGCGAAGATCCAGGAGGTCGTCTTCGAGCTTCTCACCGAGCAGCTCTACCGTGCGCGGATCCAGGAGACGCAGGACATCCCCGTCGTGCAGGTGCTCGATTCCGCGGCCGTGCCAGCCTTCAAGAAGAGCCCTGTGATCCGCAAGGTCGGCATGATCGCGGGGTTGCTGGGGCTTCTGCTCGGGATCTTCGTCGCCCATGCCCTCGAGTGGTGGGAGCGCTACCCGGGCCGGGAGGCCGACGCGCGGGCGCTGTCGGCGATGTTCCGCAGGCGCTGACCCAGGCGGGCCGGAAGCGCTCCACCCGGCGCGTCCATTTACCCCGATCGGTTCCCGAAGCCCCGCGCCGCGAACGCGAACCTGGCGGGGCGAAGGGAACTGCCGGCGTCTATTTGCCGACCGAAGACGTGGCCGAGCCGAGCGGATGCACCGGTAGCTCCCCACTCTCGCCGCTGCAACCGCCCTCCATCTGGTGCTAGAGTCCAGGGACTTCGTGAGCCGCGATTCCGACGGGGGGGCGCTGTACGGATGGGGGCGATCTGCGGACAGATCGGGCTCGAGCCTCGGGCCTTCGACGAGGGCATCCTCGATGGGATGATCTCCCGCCTTGGCCACAGAGGCGGAGAGGTGACGCGGATCCGGTGGCGCGACGCCTGGTTCGCCGCTCTCTCCGACGGGCCGCCGGCCGTTTGGCCTGCCCCGAGCCAAAACGCCCTGACCGTCCCCGGCGGGGTCGTGGATGGGCGCGTCGACAACGAGCGCGACCTCGTCGCGGAGCTGGCGCGGGAAGGCCGCCAGGGCGGGGCGAACGCCGGGCATCTCCTCTCCACCGGCCTGAGCGCCCACGGCCCCGCCTTCCTCGCGCGCTTGAAGGGGTTCTACGCGGCGGCGGTCCATGATCCGACGGCCGACACGACCTGGCTGATCCGCGACCCGATCGGGATGCGTCCCCTCTACCTGCATCGGACGCGCTCACGCATCCTCTTCGCGTCCGAGATCCGGGCGCTCCTGGCCGATCCGTCGGTCCGCCTCGAACTCGATCCTCCGCAACTGAGGGTCCTTCTCTCCCTCGGATTCAATCCGGCGCCGCACAGCCTCCTGAAGGGGATCCACAAGATGCCCCCGGGGCACTTCCTTCAGGTCACGCGCGGCGACGTGAAGGTCCATCGCGCCGACGCCCTGGATTCCGGAGAGCTCGACCTCTCGTTCGACGCGGCGGTCGACGCCTATCGAGGAATCCTGCAGGGCGTCGTTCGCCGCTGCGCGGCGGAGAAGACAGGCATCCTCCTGAGTGGCGGCGTCGATTCCTCCGCTCTGGCGCTCCTGCGGACCCGCGAGGGAAAGGAGGTCACGACCTACACGGCCGGCCTCGCCCGCGAAGGAGCCGAGGAAGACGAGAGGACCGCGGCATGGCAGGCCGCGCGGGCGCTTGGGACAGTCCATCGCGAGCGGATGATCGATCCATCGGAGATCCCGGCGCTCTTCGCAGCGACCGCGCGGATCTGCGAGGAGCCGGTCGCCGCGGCGTGGGGGCCTCTCTTCCTGCGTCTCGCGGAGGCGGCGACGGGCCAGGTGAAGCTCCTCTGGTCGGGCCAGGGAGCCGGGGCCCTGCACGGGGAAGACCCCGTCTGGCGCTGGGTCCTCATGGGAGAGTGGGTTTCGGGGCTCCCGCCCCTGCTGGGCCGGGTCGTGGGCGGCGTCGGCCGGCGCATCGGGAGCCTCAAGTCGGATGGGACCGGCTCCCGCATCCTCTCGTTTACCGAGGAGCGCGACAGGATCTACGGC
>VGJL01000134.1 GCA_016867495.1 Candidatus Eisenbacteria bacterium
CGCTGGCCGAGTATGTTGTCGGCATGCTCGACGACCGCGGGTGGATCCTCGACTCGAACGCGCAGATCGCCGAGGCCGTGGGGGCGACGGAAGGAGAAGTGGCCGCGGTGATCGCGAAGCTCCAGACCTGCGAGCCTCCCGGGATCGGCGCGCGCGACCTCAGGGAGTGCCTGCTTCTGCAGCTCAGGGCGAGGGGGCTCGAGGGAAGCGTGGCCTGGCGGGTCCTCGACGAGCAGTGGGACAACCTGACCAAGCGCAAGCACGCGGAGATCGCGCGGGAGCTGAAGGTCCCGCTGGAGAGGATCCAGGAGGCGACCGACCAGATCGCCACCCTGCGTCCCCACCCGGGACGTCTCGTGACGGCCGACGACATCCGCTACATCTATCCGGATCTCATCGTCGAGAAGATCGGCGACGCCTACGAGGTCTACCTGAACGACCGCTCGATCCCGCGCCTGAGGGTCAGCCGGGCCTACGAAGGGGTGCTCCTGGGCATGGGGAGTGGAGATCCCAAGGCGCGGGAGTATGTCCAGGGCAAGCTCAACTCGGCGCGCTGGCTCATCCAGGCGATCGAGAAGCGCAGGCGCACGATGATCCGCGTGATGGAGGCGATCCAGGACGAGCAGCGCGACTTCTTCGAACACGGCGTGTCGCACTTGAAGCCGATGACGCTGCAGGATATCGGCTCCCGCGTCGGGATCCACGAGTCGACCGTGGCTCGCGTCACGAAGGGCAAGTACGTGCAGACGCCCCGCGGGGTCTTTCCCATGAAGTTCTTCTTCTCCAGCAGGCTCCACACGCAGTGGGGGGAGGACGCGTCGGCAAAGGCGGTGAAGGAGAGGATTCGAGAGCTCGTCGACGGAGAAGAGAAGAACAGCCCTCTCTCGGACGACAGGATCGCCAAGATCCTGCAGGGGGAGGGGATCCAGATCGCGCGCAGGACGGTCGCGAAGTACAGGGAGCAGATGAAGATCGACAAGGCGCAGTTCCGCAAACGCCACCCGAAGCGGGGGGAGGCGGGCGAGTAGCGGGGCGGCCCGCAACGAGGAGGAACGATGGATATCATCACCACCGCGAGAAGGTTCGAGATGACTCAGGGCGTCCGGGATCACGCCGAGAAGCGGCTGCAGAAGCTCGCCCGCTACTCGGACCACATCCAGGAAGTCCATCTCGTGCTCGCGCAGGAGAAGCACAGACAGATCGCGGAGTTGACCGTGCACGCCAGCGGGGCCGAGCTGACGAGTCGCGAAGAGAGCCACGACATGCTCTCGTCGATCGACAGCGTGGTGGACAGACTCGAGCGTCAGGTGAAGAAGCTCAACGCAAGGATGAAGGACCGCAAGTCCCGCCGGCCGGTGCCGATCGGCGTCCCCGTGGAGGAGGGGGATCTGGCCGAAGTGGAGCCGGAGGAGGAGTGGAGCCCCGTGGTGGTGCGCGGCCTGCAGTGGCATCCCGAGCCGATCTCGGTCGAGGATGCGATCCGGCTGATGAGAGAGAAGGACAACGATCTGCTTCTCTTCAAGAACGCCCGCAGCGGGAAGGTCAGCCTGGTCCATCTGAGGCCGGACGGGAACTTCGGGTTCGTCGAGGCGGAGTGACCCGGATGCCGGACGATCGCCTGAAGGCCTCCCCGCCGGGGGGAATGCGATGACAGGCCTGTCGATTCGCGAGTTCTACGAGCAGGCGGGGGCCCAGGCCCAGCTGAGGATCCTCGGCAAGGGGCTGTCGAGCCGGCAGCCCATTTCGGTGAGCGACCTCAACAGGCCTGGGCTCGCGCTCACGGGGTTCGTCGACAACTTCTCGTGGGAGCGAATCCTGATCTTCGGGCAGACGGAGGTCAGCTATCTCCTGACACTCGGGGACGAGGCGCGGAAGAGGGCGCTCGAGCACGTCTTCCAGTTCCCGATCCCCTGCGTCGTCGTGAGCAAGGGGCTCACGCCCCCGGCTCCGCTCTGCGAGCTCGCGGACGACAGGCAGATTCCGGTGCTCGGCTCCGAACTGGAGACGACGCCGCTCATTCACACCGTCACCTCGTTTCTCGAAGAGACCTTCGCCCCCTCGACCTCGATGCACGCCTCGCTTGTCGACGTCTATGGCGTAGGTCTCCTCATCACCGGGCGCAGCGCGATCGGCAAGAGCGAGTGCGCCCTCGACCTGGTGGAGAGGGGCGCCCGGCTCGTCGCGGACGACATCGTCACGATCCGCAGGCAGCGCAACGTGCTGATCGGCTCCGGCAACGAGATGCTCCGCCACTGCATGGAGATCCGCGGGATCGGGATCGTCGATGTCCAGAGCATCTTCGGAATCCGCTCGATCAGAGCCCGGAAGCGCGTCGAGGTGGAGGTGAACCTCAGGGAGTGGGACGCGACGGAGGACTACGAGCGCCTGGGTCTGGAGGAGAGGCAGACAACGATCCTGGACGTCAGGATCCCTCTCGTGGTCGTGCCGATCTTCCCTGGCAAGAACATCACCGTGATCGCCGAGACGATCGCGCTGAACTACCTCGTCAAGGCGTACGGGTACAGTCCCGCGGAGCATTTGAACGAGAACCTGCTCCAGATGATCCGCCGCAAGAAGAACCTCGAGATCCTGGCTCGGGACGATCTGGAATAGGATGATGGCGACGGAGGTCTTCGGGATTCTGGTGACGCACGGCTCGCTGGGCGACGAGCTGGTCCGCACTGCGGAGGCGATCGTGGGTCCCCAGGAGGGGATTGCCGTGCTCAGCAACGCCGGGGCTTCCCTCGAGGATCTCGCCTCCAGGCTCAAGGGGCTGATCGAGGGGCGCGCCGCCCGGGGCGCGCTCTTTCTCTTCGTCGACCTGCTGGGCGGAAGCTGCGGCCACGCATGCCAAGAGATCCTGCGCGTCGATCCGCGGACGGTCCTCTTCTCAGGCGTGAATCTCCCGATGTTCCTCGAATTCCTGCACCAGCGCGACCGTGTCGGCATCGAAGAACTCCGGGAGCGGCTGCTCGCGAAGGGTCGCAACGGGATCCAGTGCCTCTCGTGATCCCCTTCGCCCTTGTGCGCGTGGACGACCGTCTGCTGCACGGCCAGGTTTCGCTCGGCTGGCGGGGAGCCCTGGAGCCGCGCTCGTTCGTCATCGTCGATGACGAGGTGGCGTCCGATCCCTTGAGCGCCGCTCTCTTCGAATCGGCCGTTCCGGATGGATGCCGGCTCGTCGTCCTGAGCGCCGCCGCGTTCCTGTCGGGGAAGGGGCTCGAAGGGATCGATCCGTCCCGCTCGATCCTCTTGCTCCGCGGACTTCCTCAGCTGCGGTCGCTGTGCGAAGGGGAGTTCCTTCCGGCCGAGGTCAACCTCGGCGGAATCCACTTTCGAGAGGGAGCCCGCCGCTACAACGACTACCTCTTCCTCACCGACACGGACCTCGCGGCGGCGAAGGATCTATTGCGGAGGGGGATCCCGCTCTACGTCCAGGACCTCCCTTCAGCCCCAAAGCGGCCGCTCGCCGACGTCCTGGCGGCCACAGGAGAAGGAGCGTGAAGCAGCTTCAGCTATGCATCGTGATCCACAACCACCAGCCGACGGGCAACTTCGACGGCGTGATAGAGGAGGCCTATCGTCTAGCCTATCTTCCTTTCCTCGAAGCGCTCGAGGAGCAGCCGCACGTGCGGATCGCCCTCCACAACTCCGGCTGCCTCTGGGAGTGGCTTGAGGCGCGCCATCCGGAGTACGGGCGCCGTGTGGAGGCGCTCGTCGCCTCGGGTCGGATCGAGCTCATGGGCGGGGGTTTCTTCGAGCCGATCCTGCCGCTCTGGCCCGAGCGCGATCGCAGGGGGCAGATCAGGCGGATGTCGCGATTTCTGCGGGAGCGTTTCGGAGTCGAGCCCCGCGGCATCTGGCTGGCCGAACGCGTCTGGGAGCCCCATCTGGCGAGCGACCTCGCCGCCGAGGGGATCGAGTATCTCTGCCTCGACGACACCCAGCTCCTTCAGGTGGGAGTCAAGGACGAGGATCTGCGCGGCTACTATCTGACGGAGGACTCGGGCGCGGTGGTGGCCGTCTATCCCATCCAGATGCGCCTGCGCTACGAGATCCCCTTCGCCCCGCCGGAGCAGGTCATCGAGACGCTGCGCGCTTCCGCCGACCCGGAGCCCGGAACGATGCGCCTCTTCGGCGACGACGGCGAGAAGTTCGGCGTCTGGCCCGGGACCCACAAGCTCTGCTACGGGGAAGGGTGGCTGAGGCGGTTCTTCGACCGACTTGGGCAGGAGGGTTCGTGGCTCAGCCTGGCGCTTCCGTCGGAGCACAGGATGCGCACTCCGCCCCGCGGCAGGATCTACCTGCCCGCGGGCTCCTACAGGGAGATGACCGAGTGGGCCCTTCCTCCCGACGCCCAGGAGATCTTCAGCGAGACGTCGCGATTCCTGCGCGACTCGGGGCGCGGGGATGCCGAGGCGCTGCTTCTCAAGGGCGGGACCTTCAGGAACTTCCTCGTTCGCTACGCCGAATCGAATCAGATGCACAAGAGGTGTCTCCTCGCGCACTCGCGACTCGATGAGGCGGGCGACATCTCCGAGGGGCTTCGCGACGAGATCCGCGATCATCTCTGGCGCGCCCAGTGCAACTGCGCATACTGGCACGGCGTCTTTGGAGGGCTCTACCTGCCTCACCTGAGAGACGCCATCTATCGGGAGATCTTGACCGGGGAGGGGAAGCTCGATCGCGCCGTGCGCGGGTCGGACCGCTGGGCCGAGGCCGCGCTCTACGACTACGACGGCGACGGCGAGCGAGAAGCGATTCTGCGCTCTGACAGGCTCGAGCTTCACGTCTCTCCGCGCTGCGGAGGAGGGGTGCTGGAGCTGGACGACAAGGTCGGCGGACGAAACCTCGTCAACACCCTCACGCGCCGGCGGGAGGCCTATCATGCCCGCTTCCGCAAGGAGGAATCGGCGAGCGATGACGGAGCGCGGACGATCCATGGCCGATTCGAGACCAAGGAGGAGGGCCTCGATCGCTTCCTGAGATACGACCGGGGCCGGCGGATGGGCCTGTCGGATCGGATCTTCCTGACCCCGCCGACGATCGAGGATGTCACGGGGGAAGGGGGCGGCCTCGGCTGCGGCGCGCGCGGTGGGGCCTACGAGGCCGATCTGGCCACCGGAGACGGCTGGGCGGAGGCGATCCTGAGGGGTCGGTTCACGCTCGATTCCTCCGGGGAGCGTGGGGTCGCCATGTCGAGAACCCTTCGCATCCACGCCGGAGAGTCCCGAGTCGACGTGATCTGCGAGATCCGTTCCCTGGCGGCCATGCCCCTCAGATTCCACTTTGGCCTCGAGTGGATCCTGAACCTCCTCGCGGGGCGGGCGCCGGATCGATTCGTTCTTGTCGACGGCGTGAAGCCCGAGGATCCTCACCTGGCCGGAACGGGGGCCCACCCGGGAGCCGCCTCGGTCTCGCTGGTCGATGAGTGGTCCGGGACCCGGGTCGATCTCTCGGCGGAGGGCGCGGCGGCCTGGTTTCGGGGACCCCTCGAGACGGTCTCCCTCTCTGAGACCGGCGCGGAGCGGGTTTTCCAGGGCACAATCCTGACGCCTGTCTGGGAGATCGATCTCGGAGCGGGCGCGGCGATCCGGAAACGGATGAGCCTTGCGATCTCCCATTCGGGCGCTTCGAGCCGATCTGAGGGAGGTCCGGCCGCGTGAGCTTCATCCCGTGCGGCGTAGTCCTGATCGCGATCTGGGGCGGACTCTGCTCCGCCGATCAGCGCTCGCTCGGGGGAAGACAGATCCATCAGCCGATCGTCGCGGCGGTCGGCGCGGGTCTGCTGCTCGGAGCGCCGATCCCGGCGCTCCTGGTCGGTCTCTGGCTGCAGCTCGTCTGGCCGGTCACGATGCCCGTCGGGGGAAGGCTCCTGCCCGACACGGGCGCGGCCGGCGCGGCGGGAGGCGCGACGGCCGCGCTCATAGCCGGTCCGTTGGGGGTCATCGCCGGCATCCTGCTGGGCCTCTTGCTCGGCTTCGCCTCGATCCCATGGGAGAGGCGCTTGCGAGAGCGCAACGCCGCGATGGAGGAGGCGGCTCTCGAGCGGCGCGGAGGAAAGGGCCTGGGTCGGGCCGTGGCGCGCGGGATCGCCGGACCTTTCTCGCGCGGGGCCCTCTGCGCCCTGTTCGCCGGGACGGCTGGGTCTCTGCTTTCTCCCAGACTCGCGGACCCGGTTACCTTGGCGGCGCTCGGCCCGTGGATCGGGACGGCGCCCGGCTCGCTCATCGGCGGGGCCGCCTGCGTGGGACTGGCGACGCTCCTCCATCGCGCGAGGGCGGAGTCCGGCACCGGGAGCGTCCGGTGGGTGGCGGGGGGCTTCCTGGGAGGACTGCTCGCCTGGCTTCTGCTCCATCGGGGGGCGGGCGGATGAGGACCCTGCCGTCTCTCCTGCTGCGCGGCTTTCTGCTCCAGTCTCTCTACAATTTCAAGGGCCAGCAGCGGGGCGGCTTCCTCTGGATCGTGGCCGGATCGAAAGGACCGGCCGGGCGCGGACCGTTCAACACCAACCCGACCCTCGCGGGGTATGCCATCGGCCTCTCCGTGTCGAGGCCGGACGAGTTCGAGCGGGTTCGCCCCGCCCTGACGGCGGCTCTCGGGGCTCTCGGGGATCGGATCCAGCTCGGCTTGCTCCGCCCGCTGTCGGTCGTCGCCGGCCTGCTCGGCGCCATGGCCGGTCCGCTGGCGGCCGCGGCGGCACTTCTTCTGGTATACAATCCGCCAGAGCTTTACCTGAGGTGGAGGAGTCTCGCCGGCGGCCTCGAGGGGGAGAAGCGAATCCTGGCCGATGTCGGCAAGGGGTGGATTCCGCGAGTCGGCCCTCCCCTCGCTAGGCTGCTCGCGATCGCGATCGGGGGGCTCGCCGGCCTTTGGCTCGCGCCGCTCCTCGCGGCGGGGAGGTTGGGGGATGCCCTTGCCGGCGCGGTCGGCGTTCTCCTGGCCGTCTGGC
>VGJL01000135.1 GCA_016867495.1 Candidatus Eisenbacteria bacterium
TGACACCCGGCCGTTTCACGAGTCTCAGATTCTGGACCGCGTCAGCGTACTCCCGCCCGATCCGCTCCAGCGTCACTCCGGGCTCATCGAGATCGAAGATCCGGAACGGGGACAGGCCGGGCAGCTTGGCCTTGAAGGCCGCTACCGACTGGTACTCGTTGACGCGGGGGCTGTTCAGATGCTCCCCCGACCTCATGTATCCGACATGTGTAAGATAGTCGATATCGAACATCCCGGCGTTGATCGCCGCGACGAGACCCCTCCGCTCGCACCACTCCCGGGCGGTGTAGTTGACTGCCGAGTCCTCCTCGCTCGCGCAACAGATCCTCAGCTCCCAAGCTTCGGGATCGACGCGGAGGATCACGATCTCCGACTCTTCGCCCGGCCGTCCGGAGGAGACGGAGAACCGGCCGAGATCGAGCCCCGGTGCGAGGCTCTCCCACGGGCCGTCGGCCGCCCGCGTGAAAGAGGCGAGGGCGGTGACGAGCGCCGAGAAGAGCGCGATGGCGATGAGGTGTCGGAGCGCCGCGGATCCGCTGGGCCTCACGAAGCCGCCTCCGCCGGCCGCCGTCGCAGGAGCTCCGAGATCCGAGCCAGGTGGTGGTCGTCGTGCTCGGCCCCGAACACCATCATGTCGAGGACCCTCATCGGCCGGTCGAGACGCGGATGATGCGCCGTCCTCAAGACTTCGGCCTCGCTCAGCCCCTCGAGCCGGTCGATCAACCTGCTTCTCTCGCGACGAAATCGCGCCAGGATCTGGCCGAGATCGGCGCGGTTGTAGTCGCCTGCCTGCGTCCGCCGGTTCTCCATATCCGCCGGCCTCAACTCCGCTGCCGCTGAGGCATAGTCATCCAGCCGCCCATGCCAGAGATTCTCGACCTCGACCAAATGGCCGATGTTCTCCTGGATCGACCACCGGCAGTCGACGCGCTCGACCATGAAGCGCGGGGAAACGCCGCGGACGCGCTCCTCGACGCGCGCCGGCGTGCCCCGCAGGCGCTCGATGAGGTTGGGGAACATCGACAGTGGCAGATCGAACGCGAAGCCGCGCCCGATCCAGGGCGCCTTATCGATCACTTTCCCCCCTCCTTCCGGCCTTTCCTCTCTCGAGACGCCCCGACCTCCTTCATGATCCTCTCCCCTGTCGTGACGTACGCGAAGCCGAAGGCCAGATTCATGAGACTCGCCAGGTGCATCTCCTCGTCCGCCGTGGCCGTCCCGTCGGCCGGGACGAAGACCCTGTAATCTCGATAGTAAGCGTCTCGGGCGGTCGACTCGCAGCAGAGATTCGTCATCACGCCGCAGATGACGAGATCCTCGATTCTCAATCCTCGAAGAACGGTCTCGAGGTCGGTGTTGTAGAAGGCGGAGTACCTGTGCTTCAAGACGACTCTCTCGCCTCGCTCCGGCGCGATGTCGGCGTGGATCTCGCTCTGCGGGCTTCCCTCGATGCACTTGCCTTCCCACCACCAACCCATCAGCCCCAGGTCGACTCCGCTGCGATCGTGGACATGCCGAGTGTAGATGACGGGCCTCCCGGCTTTGCGAAAGGCCCTGATCAACCCGCGGACGGTCGGAAGAATGGCGAGCCCGCCGCTCGTGAAGGTGGGCGATCCCTTCTCCAGGAAGAAACACTGCATGTCGACGACGAGCAGGGCGCTCTTGCCGGCGCGCAGCTTCATCTTGTGCTGGTTGTAGGGGCGGATCCTCTCTACCCACTGGCGCGTTTTGGCGTCGATGTTCCGCTCCGTGACGTAGGATTCCATGCCGACCTCCCTCTCTCTGCCGCGTTCCCGCTCCTTGACCGCTGTGTCGCATGGACCCCTGGTCCGCCGGCGGTTCCCACTGCAATCCGACAGCCGACGATACCCCCTTCCATGGAAAGAGTCCATGTGGGCGGATGGTTGACAGCTGTGCGGCGGTTCGAGGACGCGTCCGCGAATCGCCAAACGAAGACCCACCCCGAGGCGGGGTGGGTCCACGAAGTCTCGCGCGATGTCGGGGGGAATCAGCGATAGACCGCCTTGAGCTTGCCCCAGGTTGTGCTCCGGGTGGAGACGGGCGGGCAGTCATCGACGCAATCCTCTCCGAGCGACCAGAGGAAGCCCCCGGCAGCCTGACAGTCCTCCTCTGTCACGACCGAGCAAGTCCCGCTCGTGTAGCAGCACGCGCCGGTCCTCGGCGGAAGAGAGCATGGATTCACAGGGCCGCATTCTCCACCGAGCCATTCCAGCGGCTCTTCACACTCGTTCTGCAAGAGAAAGCTGCAAGCCCCCGTCGCAAGATCGCAACAAGCGCCCGGCTGCGGGCAGGGATTGTCCGGCCAGCAGGGAACCGCCTCCCCGAGCCAGCTGACATGTTCCGGGGCGGCGAGACACTGTTCCTGAGATAACAACTCGCAATGTCCGTCCTCGAAGCAGCATCCCCCTACAGGCGGCGGTGTCGGGCAGGGGTTTGGGGCACAGATCGTTCCTGCACCGTCCCATCTGTTCGGCGGCAGGCAATCCGTCATCGTCGTGAGTGTACAATTGCCGGTCGGCGCGCAGCATGCGCCCAGCAGAGTGCAATCGATCACGAGTTCCACCCCGCTCTGCGGAGATCCGATCGTGGCAGTCGTCCCTCCGGACACGCCGTTCCAGAACTTCGTGTGGATGAAGATGAGGTAACTGCCCGGCGCAAGCGCGAACGACGCCTCGAATCCATGGTTGTGATTGGGGTCGCCGTCAAAAGCGGGATCGACGAACGCGAAGTCGGGGGGCACTCCGTCGTTTCCCGAATCCTCGTTGACGCGCTTGCGTGAGATGCGGTCAATGGCCACCCACGAGGTCGCTGCGGGAACGGACGAGTCGTGGTATCCGATCACGCCGGGCTCTGTCAGAACAAGAACGAAGGCTGTGCTCGTTCTACAATCGTAGCGTAGGTAGGCCTTGGAGATGAGCGGATGGGTCTGATCCCCCGCCTCGTGCATGTCGGCAAATCGATCGACAACGAGATCCCATTCCAGGTAGGCGCCGTCCACGACTGCGGTCCCGTAGGTAGGGGAAGGAGGCGTCGCCATGGCGCCACCGGCTAGAGAGAGGATCATGCCCCCTAGCGCAAGCAGCTTCGATAGCTTCAAGATAGACATCAAGACCTCCACACGGCCGGCGGCTCTCCTGGTCGGGCCGCGACCCTCCTTCGTCTCCCTCTTATCGGGTCATCCACGCCCGGGCATTGCCTCTTCCGCGGCCGATACCGGCGACCACATCAGTCGAAGCCCCTGGGCGATAGCAGCCAGACGGCTCCGGGGCTGCGAGAAGACCCTCGCCCCCTCCGCGCCGACTCCATCCCTCGGTCGACGCGGTGGGGGCGCTTTGAGGTTGCCGCGCTCTCCTCAAGCGCGGCCGGATTCCGGACTAGTTGCGGAAGTTGGACTTGATACGCCCCCACGTGGAGGTCTCGACTGGCGTCGGGCCATGATCGCAGGCGCAGGCGTTCGCGACCAGGAGGGCCCAGTCACCGGTCCCGCCGAGCTGGAACGCGCCGCCGCCGTTGCTGTAGATCACCTTGTAGTCGGAGCGATAGGCGTGCGCGATCTCGCCGTCGAGATAGGTGCCGTCGACGAAGCCACCGCCCTGCGTGACCAGGTAGTCGCGATAGGTGGACCCATAGGCGCCCACGCCGGCGTGGATACAGGTCGTGCCGTTGCCGGCGTACGAGTCGAAGAGGTAGTGGTTCGATCCGCTCGGGCTCGTGACCGGAGAGTAGCCCGCGGTCATGATCCTGCCGCCGAGGGAGTTTCCGGCGGTGAAGGTGCAGAAGACGCCCAGGACGACCGAGCCGCCCCGATCGACGAAGTCCGCGAGGTTGTCGCCGAAGAGGACCCTGTCGGCATAGGCGAAGTTCACCCAGGTATAGACACAGTCGTACCGCAGGAGAAGCTCGAGGCTCGGTGTCGCGGCGGCAGCGTCGAAGTAGTCCACGATGCCCCCGGTGTAGCCGGCGATCGCTGCCCGCAGAACGGGATCGTCTCCCTCCGCCGGCGCGTAGAGGATCCGTCCGCTCGCCCTCTCGCTGGTAGGCGTCAGGTCGTTCGGAGTCGCCTGCCACACGCGATCGACTCCCAGGTTCGTCTTGACGGCCATTGCGGCCGAGGAACTCAGTAGCGCGACCACGGCCAAGAGCATCGCTGCCGAAAGCAGTCTCTTCATTGTGATATCCTCTCTTCCTTTGTAGTCATCTCTGATGCCCGGCGCCGAGCGCGCCGGACATGTCAAATGCGAACTAGACACATTCTCAGAAGAGGGAACGATTGTCAAGAACGGCGCGGAAAAAAGCGCTGAAGGAAGGCTACTAGCGCATCACTTCACAAGCGTGATAACTGATCCCGCCGGCGAGCCGCCGAGACTCACGCGCGGCGCATCGACAGCCGGCGGCCGGAGGCGGCGACGCGCAGACCGCCATCCTCGATCGCCGTCGCCCCCCTCAAGAGAACGAAGCGGACGGAACCGCGCACCGTGATCCCGGCATAGGGCGAGAAGTCCACGTTCATATGCATCTTCTCGGCTTCGATCTGCCAGGTCTCGCCGGGATCGAAGAGGACGATGTCGGCGTCGGCCCCCGGGGCGATCGCTCCCTTCGCCGGGGAGAGGCCGAAGATCTCCGCGGGTCGGGTCGCTGTGAGCCTTGCCATCTCCTGCAGGCTGATCCTGCCCGCTCCCACTCCTATCGTATGAATCAGCGGAAGCCGCGTCTCCACTCCAGGCAGTCCGTTCGGCAGATCGAGGAACGTGGCGCCCGGCTTCTCCTTGTCCGCCCGATAGAAGGGACAGTGGTCGGTTCCGATCGTGTCGAATAGACCGCGGCGAAGCGCATCGAGAAGGCCGTCGCGGTCCGCCTCGCGGCGCAGCGGAGGGGCCACCAGGAACTGAGCCCCGTCAGCCCCGTCATAAACTCGATCGTCGAGGACGAGGTACTGGGGGCAGGTCTCGGCGAAGATCCGCTGTCGATCCCCGGCCGCCGCGATCGCCTCGATCCCCGCGCGGGATGAGACGTGCACGAAGTAGATCGCCGCGCCTGCTCCCGCCTTGATCCCCGCCGCCGCCTGCGCGATCTGCGCGATCGCCTGCGCTTCGGCGGAGGATGGCCGGGACATGGGGAAATGCCGAATCTCCATCCGTCCCGTTCGAGCCAGCGACTCCTCGCTCGCTCGAATCGTCGCGTCATCCTCCGCGTGAACCAGGAGGACCAGCCCCTTCTCCGCCACGGCCCGCATCACCGGCTCGATCGCCCACGGAGGAATCGCCATCCCTTCCCTCGAGTAGGCGGTGAAGATCTTGACGCTGCCGGCGCCGAGGCGGACGACGGCCGCGAGATCCATCTTCAGCCGCTCCTCGATGTCCGGCGGGAAGTCGGTCAAGCAGACGTGAAGGGCGTGATCGCAGTACGCCCTCCCGGCGAACTCCTCCACGCGATCCCGCAGGCTCTCCTCGAGCGACTGCCCGCGACGCTGCAGCGTGAAGTCGATGACCGTGGTGACGCCTCCGAAGAGCGCGGCCCGCGTTCCCGTCTCGACGCTGTCGCTCGATCTCGTGCCTTTCGAGGGGAGCCCCAGATGGACATGGGGATCGACTCCGCCGGGGAGGGCGAGCCATCCCGCGGCGTCGATCTCGCGCCGGGCGGGCCCGCCGATCCGAGGGGCGATCTCAACGACCTTCTCTCCCAGGATCGCGACATCCATCTCAGCCCCGTCGGGACCGAGCAGATTCCTCCCGTCAACGACCCGCGCGCCCCTTATCACGAGATCGTGCAAGCCCAGCGCCCCCTACATCAAGGCGGCCATGAGAGCCTTGCAGGTGTGCAGGCGGTTCTCGGCCTCGTCATAGACGACAGAGTTCGGCCCGTCGATCACAGCGTCGGCGACCTCGGTCCCCCGATCCGCGGGGAGGCAGTGCATGTAGAGAGCGTCGGGTCTCGCCAGTCCCATCATCTTTTCGTCGCAGATCCAGGACGCGTACCGGGCCCCCAGCTCGAGCGACTCTTCCGGCCTCTGGAACAGATCGATGCATCCCCAGGACTTGGGATAGACGATGTCGGCTTCCGCAAAGGCGTCCTCCATGCTGTGGGTGATCCGAAAGCCGCCGCCGCTTCGTTCCGCGTTCTCCCTCGCGATCTCGACCTGGTCCTGCATCAGGCGAAACTCGGGCGGATGCGCGAGAACGACATCCATGCCGAAGCGGGTCAAGAGCGTGATCAATCCCTGGGGGACCGATAGCGGCTTCGCGTAGGTCCTCGTGTAGGCCCACGACACCGCGATCTTCCGCCCGCGCAGGTCGGGACCGAGACGCTCGCGCATCGTCATCAGATCGGCCAGCGTCTGGCACGGATGATCCACATCGCACTGCATGTTCATCACGGGAACATCGGCCCAGCGCGCCACCTCGCGCATGTAGCTGTTCCCCTCGCCCGGGATCCTATCGTGCCGGATCGCGATGGCGTGACCGTAGCGGCTGAGGATGACCCCGGTGTCCTTCGGCGACTCTCCGTGGGCGACCTGCGAAGTTTCCGAGCTGATGAAGTGGGCGTGGGCGCCGAGCTGCGTGGCCCCGGCCTCGAAGGAGTTCCTCGTGCGGGTCGAGTTGTCGAAGAAGAGCAGGAAGATCGTCTTGTGCGGAAGCACGAGGGTCTCCTCGCCCGTCCTGAAGAGCCCCTTGAGCGAGGCGGAGAGCTCGAGCAACCGCGTAATCTCGCCCACCTCCCACTCCTGGGTCGTGATCCAGTCCCTTCCCTTGAAGATCCCGCCCAGCGTCAGATCGGATCCCGGATTCGTCGGTCTCAAGCGAACACTCCTTTCGCGCG
>VGJL01000136.1 GCA_016867495.1 Candidatus Eisenbacteria bacterium
GACGCGCAGGCTGTCGAGGCGGACGACCCGGCTCGCAAGCTCTCCTTCCAGCGCGATCGGCTCGATGCGCGAACCGAGCCCCTCGAACCATGCGTCGAGCAGTCGCGCGGACGCCTGCGGCCCATCCGCGGCGGCCACAAAGGCGCCCTCGAGCCTTCCCCCCGCGCGCGCCCGAGGCAGGCCGGGCGATAGGACGGCCAGCGCCGGATCTCCAAGGCTTAGGTCCGCGATGTCGAGCCTTCCCCTCCCCTCGCCCTTGCGCGCGAGAAACCGCCCCTCGCCCGCAAGCCTCCCGGCCCTGTGCCGCAGCGATAGATCCTCGACCGCGAGGGTCTCGCCGGAGAGGATCGCGAGAAGCCCGAAGCGACCGAGAGGCGCGCCCAGGAGAAGCCCCGCGAGGTCGACCCGAGCCGTCAGGGCGTGCGGCCCGAGGTCGGCGCGGATCATCCCGCTCAGCGTATCCTCTTCCGCCCACGGGAACCCGATCTTCGAGAGCGGCGCAATCTCCATCGGCCTCAGGTGGTCGATGCCAAAGGTCGCGGTCCCCCGCATGCGATCGCCGGGCTCCCGGGGAAACGAGATGTCGGCCTCGAGCGAGGAACTCAGCCCGCGCGAGCCGAGAAGGGCCCCCCGGATGCTGAACTCTCCGGGCAGCATCCCCTCGATCGAACCGTCCTCGATGGAAACAGCGACCGACTCGGGTTCATGCGCGGCCCTGATGGAGCGAAGGCGCGAACGGACCCTCCCCTTGTCGTGCTCAAGCTGGGCGAGGGCAAGGCTCCCCACCAGGAAGAGGTCCTCGCCCCTGCGGACCGAGATGTCGTTGACCGCGAGGGAATCGAGCCGAAGCCACGGCAGGCCCCCGGAGCCCCCGCTCTCTCCCCGGGCGGCCGTCCTGCTTCCCCCGAAGGAAGGAGGCGATGATCCGAGGTCGATGACCAGGGAGTCCAGGACCATCAGGTCCGCCCAGAGCCGCCGGCGAAGCAGGTTGCCCGCCTTCCAGCGGACGGTGAAGGAGCGGAGCGCGAGCCACTCCGCAGCGGCGTCATCCGAGGCGAGCCGGATCCCCCGCAGCTCGATCCCGGTCGGATCGAATCGATCCACATGGTCGATGCGCAGATGCCATTGCGCCGGCAGGAGCCCTCGGTGCAGGCTCCCCTCGAGGAGCCAGTCACGCACATCGCGATTGCGCACGAGCATGAACGGCAAAACGAGGAAGGTGAAGAGCAGGCACGCGATCGCGCCCGCCCAGGCCAGTGCCCGGAGCGGGGCGACGCTCCTGCTCCTCGCGCCGCCAGCCATCAGAACGCCTGTCCCAGACTCAAGTGGACCTCTCCTGGGTTTTCTCCCGCGAGACGACCGCCGCCCAGCTTGAGCCCGTAATCGAAGCGGAAGGGCCCCACGGGAGTCGCGATCCTGAGGCCGAGGCCCGCCCCGTAGCGGACGCTCAGCGGGCCTTTCTCATCCTTCTCGAAGCCTCGGCGGAACCGATCGAGGTTGATCTCTTCCACATCGGCCCAGACGTTGCCGCCATCGAGAAAGGCGGCTCCCGAGATCAGCCAGATCAGCGGGAAGCGGATCTCGACGTTTCCGAGGAAGAGAGCGCTTCCGCCGATCGCGCCCCCCCCGTCCCCGACGCGGCCGAGGGAGTATTCCTTGTAGCCCCTGACTGTCGTCCCCCCTCCGAGCCGAAACCTCTCCTCGAAGGGGACTCTCTCGACCAGTAGCCCCTCCTCCCCCACAGCCCCGGAACCGACCGGGACGATGAGACCGATTCGCGTCCGGGTCGCCAGGACGACCTTCCCCCGCAGGGGCAAGTACCATGAGCCGGTCGCCGTCCATCGGCTGAACTCGGTCCTGCCGCCGAGCAGGCCGCCCGCGTACTCCGCCAGGAGCTGCGTGTAGGAACCGCGCCTCGCGTCGAGGATGTTGTCGCGCCTCTCTTCCTCTATGAAGGACGAGACGTTCCTTGTGACATACGTCCTGCCCGAGGCGCTGGGGTCTCCCGTGCGCACCCACTTGTTCGTGATCCCCAGTCCTAGGCTCGAGTGGCGGCCGATCCCCCGCCGGACGATCTCCTCCAGGCCAGTGATGTCCTGGTCGAAGGTCTTCAGCTCCTCGAAGGCGTGATAGAGCGTCGACTGGCTCTTCATGCGAGTCCCGAAGAGCCAGGGCTCCGTGTAACGGACGCGCCCCAGGGCCGATTGCAGAGGCAGCCCGCGGCCCCTGAGATTCGGATCGAGCGAGAGGGCGACATCGGCGTTCGCCTCGAGCCTTCTTGCCCGCCCCGAGATGTTCCGGTTGCCCCACTCGGCGAGGAACCGCAGACGGTCGTCGGAACTGTATCCGGCGCCGAATCCATACCAGCCGCTGCTGCGCGGATGGGCGCTGATCCGCAGGTCGGCGACGGGAAGGCCCGTCGTGTCCGCGACCGGCATGACGCGGACGGTCCGGAAGATCCCCGTCTCGTAGATCTGCTCCTGGCTTCGCAGGACCTTGGAGGTCCGGACCGTTTCGCCGCGCTTCAGGACGATTTCCCGGCGGACGACGCGTTCGCGTGTCGGGCCGGCGCCGTACGTCGTGTCGATCACGGCCTCCCGCATGGCGTAGATCGGTCCCTCCTTGACCCGGAAGATCACGCGGGCGCTGTCGCCCCGCAGAAGCAGATCTCCGCGCACCCGCGCGCGGAGAAATCCTCCCTCGCCGTAGTAGGCCCCGAGGCGCGACTCGGCCTCCCTCACGCGCGCCGAGGAGAGGGGCTTCCCGGGGCGGAGACCGATCCTAGAGATCGCCTCGCGCACGGAGACCTGTTCGACTCCCTCGAAGGAGACGGAGCTCACGCGGTAGCGCGGCCCCTCCTCGAGCGTGATCTCGATCGCGACGCGCTCTCCATCGCCCCGCGAGCGCACCTCCGCGTCCTTGATCGCGGCGAGGGGAAACCCCTTGTCCTTGTAGAGGTCCAGGATCCGGTACAGATCGATCGCGAGGTAGTCGGGCCCGAGATACGGACACTTGCGCAGCGGATTCCACCAGACCGGCTGCCTCAATCGCATCGCTGATCGAAGGGCGCGGTCGCTGATCTGCTCATTGCCCCGAAAGCGGATCGCCTCGATCCTCTGTTCCCCGGACGGCCCGGCGCCCGCTCGCGGGGCGAGGAGTAGTGCGCAGGCGAGGAGTAGTGCGCAGGTGGGGAGGATCCCGCCCCGAAAGCACGGGCGCGCCCTCCGTGGACGCATCGTCTCCATCGCGCCCCGCTCCTACCCCACGCTCGCCAGGGCCCGCGCGCGCAGGCGGGCGGCGCGATCGGCGTCGCGCACCGAATCGATGTCGGTCGCCGGACCGAACCGGTGCTCGTCCATGAGCCGCCTCAGGTGGCGGGCGATGTCCGGGAAGCGGATCCTTCCGACCAGGAACTCCTCCACGAGCACCTCGTCGGCGGCGTTGAGAACGGCCGGAGCGGTACCGCCGGTCGCCAGGGCCTCCCGCGCCAGCGCGAGACAGGGGTAGCGGTCCTGGTCGACCTGCTCGAAGGTGAGGCCCTCGATCGAAGTCAGATCGCAGCTGGGAATCCCGGACGGGGGGCGTTCGGGATGGCAGAGCGCCGTCTGGATCGGAAGCCGCATGTCAGCCACAGAGAGCTGCGCGATGAGGGAGCCGTCCTGCCATTCGACCAGGGCATGCACGACGCTCTGGGGGTGGACCCAGACATCGATCCGCTCACCGGGGAGATCGAAGAGCCAGCGCGCTTCATGGATCTCGAAGCCCTTGTTGAGAAGGGTGGCGGAATCGACCGTGATGCGGGCTCCCATCTTCCAGGTCGGATGCTTCATGGCATCATCGGCTGTCGCCCGCTCGATCCTCTCCCGCGGCCAGGTCCTGAAGGGTCCGCCGGAGGCGGTCAGGATCAATCTTCTGGCTGAGGCCGCGCTCCGGCCATCGAGACACTGCAGCAGGGCGCTGTGCTCGCTGTCGATCGGAACGATGCGACCCTTGCCCTCATGGATGGCCGCTCTCACCAGCTCGCCGCCCACCACGAGCGACTCCTTGTTGGCGAGCGCGAGGATGCGCCCCGCGCGAAGAGCGGCGAGGCTCGGTTCGAGGCCGGCCGACCCGACGAGAGCGTTCACCACGAGATCCGCGTCGCAGCGGGCGATCTGTACGATGCCGCCGCGGCCGGCGAGGATCTCGCCTTCCCATGCCCCGGCGACCCGCTCGCGCAGCGACTCCACAGCGAGCGGATCTGCGATCGCCACCAGATCGGGCCTGTGTCGGAGGGTCTGCTCCGCAAGCAGCCCCGCGTTGCGCCAGGCCGCGAGCCCGACCAGGCGGAAGCGATCGGAAAGTCGCTCGATGACCTCGAGCGCGAGGCGTCCGATCGTCCCCGTCGATCCGAGGACCACGACTTGGCGGCGCCCTGCAGTGTCCATGCCGGATCAGGATCCCCCAGCCGTCCAGCGAAGCCAATAGTAGAGAACCGGCAGCGCGAGGAGCAGGCTGTCGATCCGATCCAGAACCCCTCCGTGGCCGGGGATCAAGCCGCCTGAGTCTTTCTGGCCCGAGTCTCTCTTCATCATCGACTCGGCGAGGTCCCCGAGCTGTCCCAGGGTCCCGGCCAGGAATCCGGCCGCCAGCCCCTCCGCGGCCGAGAGCCACGGCGCCCAGCCGCGCAGAGCCCATCCGAGGGCGACCGAGGCGAGCAGTCCCCCGACCGCCCCCTCCCATGTCTTGCGGGGACTCACCCTCCGCCAGAGAGAGTGGCGCCCCAGCAGCTTTCCCGCACCGTAGGCCCCCGTGTCGCAGCCGAGCACGAGCGCCAAGCCGTAGTAGACCGGCCAGGGCGTGAATCCCCCCGGTTCGCCGAGGGTCGAGAGGGCCAGGGCGTAGGAAGGGAGGAATCCGAGATAGACGCCCCCGGCCAGCGCTGCCGGGAATCCCAGCAGCATCCCGCCCCCGCGGGGAAGCTGCCCCAGGATCGCAATCAGGGTGACGAGAAGCAACGCGGCCGAGTCCCCGATGGGAAGGACTCCCCCCCTCGATAGAAGGAAGAGCCCAGCGCATCCGGCTATGACCGGGCGCCGGACATTCACGCCCAGGCGCCGCAGGAGGGAGGCCAGCTCGCCCGATCCGACGAGAGCGATCCCCGCGAGGAGGATCAGAAGGGTGGCGCGGCCAAGGGCGATCGCCGCGACCACGAGCGGCAGGAGGACGGCCGCCGCGAGCAGGCGCTTGGCGAATGATGTCATGACCTGGCGATGGCGCGGGCCGGATCGACACGGCCGAATCTGCGGTCGCGTCCCTGGTAGGCGATGATCGCTTCCTCGAGGTGCTGGCGCCGGAAGTCGGGCCAAAGGACGTCGGTGACGTAGATCTCGGAGTAGGCCAGTTGCCAGAGGAGGAAGTTCGACAGGCGCAGCTCTCCACTCGTGCGGATCAGGAGGTCGGGAAAGGGCGTCCCGGCCGTATAGAGATAGTTGGAGAAGACGGCTTCGTCGATCGCGTCGCTCGAGAGACGGCCCTCCTCGATCTCCCTTGCGATGCGACGGGTCGCGTCGACGATCTCGGCCCGGCCGCCGTAGCTCAAGGCGAGGAAGAGCCGAAGGCCCGTGTTCTCCTTCAGCCGATCGATCGCCCGGTCAAGCTCCCCATGGACCGCTCGCGGAAGGTCTTCGAGCCTCCCCAACGCGCCGAGGCGGACGTTCTTCCGGTGCAGCTCGTCGACTTCCTCGCGCAGCACCTGCCCGAGGAAGCTCATCAGGGCTGTGACCTCTCGCTTCGGGCGGTTCCAGTTCTCGATGGAGAAGGTGTAGAGGGTCAGGTACTCGATGCCGAGATCGGAACACCCCTCGACGGCCTCCCGGACCGCCTTGCGCCCCGCCTGATGTCCCGCGATCCGCGGAAGGCCCTGGCGCGTGGCCCAGCGTCCATTGCCGTCCATGATGATCGCCAGGTGGCGGGGGAGGTTGCCGCGCGAGCGGATCAGCTCGCGCCGGCGGGACGAGGAATCGGATTCCATCGATTCACCCACTCGGCTGCTGGCCCATGCAGATCCAGATCCGGGCGCCAACCCGGGGAGGCTCAGACCTCCAGGATCTCCTTCTCCTTGCGATGGAGCACGTCGTCGATGCCCTCGACAAAACGGTCGGTGAGCTTCTGGATTTCCGAGGATCCCCTGTGGGCCTCGTCCTCGCTCACCTTCCCGTCCTTCTGCATCGCCTTGACCTCCTCGTTGGCGTCGCGGCGGATATTGCGGATCGCGACCCTCGTCTCCTCACCGAGCTTGCGAACCCGCTTGACGAACTCGTTGCGGCGCTCCTCCGTGAGCGCGGGGATCGGCACACGGATCAGCTCCCCTTCGTCCGATGGATTGAGACCCAGGTCGGCCTTCTGGATCGCCTTGAGAGTCGGCACCAGGAGGGCCTTGTCCCAGGGCTGGACAACCAGCAGCCTCGGCTGCGGGGCCGATACGGAGGCGACCTGCGAGAGCGGCATCATCGAGCCGTAGGCCTCGACGCGCACCGAGTCCAGGAGGTTCGGAGTCGCCTTCCCGGTTCGGATGGTCATCAGTTCGGCCTTCAGCGCGTCGATCGACTTCTGCATCCGCCGTTCGGTCTCGGCGACCTTCTCCTTCATCGTTCTGACCTCCTATTGAACGACTGTTCCGATCGCTTCCCCCACAACGACGCGGCGCAGGTTGCCCGGGACACGGACATTGAACACCACGATCGGGAGATGGTTCTCAAGGCAGAAGGTGATCGCGGTCATGTCCATCACCCGCAGGCCGCGGTCCAGGACATCCTGGTAGCTCAACCGGGGAAGATGCGCCGCATCCGGCTGC
>VGJL01000137.1 GCA_016867495.1 Candidatus Eisenbacteria bacterium
CGGGGCGGCGACCGGCCTGGGGCTCGCGCCGAGGCAGCTCGCCAAGGTGATCGGGATCGCGAAGGCTTACACCACGCGTGTCGGCAACGGGCCGATGCCGACGGAGTTCGCGCCCGCGCTGGCCGATCGCTTCCGCCGCCAGGCGGGGGAGTTCGGCGCCACGACAGGAAGGCCGCGCCGCTGCGGTTGGCTGGACCTCGTCCTTCTTCGTCACGCCGTCCGCGTCAACGGGATCCAGGAGGTCTGCCTGACGAAGCTCGATGTCCTGCGGGGATTCCGCTCGCTCAAGATCGCGACGGCCTACCGGCGCGGCAGGCGGACCCTGCGGACCCCTCCGCTCGACGCGAGGGAGTGGAACGACTGCCGGCCCGTCTATCGCTCGATGAAGGGATGGAGCGAGCCCGTGACGGGCGCCCGCGCCTGGAAGGAGCTTCCCGCCGCGGCCCGCGACTATGTGGAGGGAATCGAGGAATCGATCGGGGCGCCGATCCGGATCCTCTCCCTGGGGCCGGGCCGGGAATCGACCTTCCCGATGCCCAAGGTCCGCTCCACGGGCAAGGGCATTGCAGCAAGGCGAAGGTAGATGTAGCCTTCGGGGCGTGAGCCGCTAGCTCATCCGGTAGAGCACCTGCCTTTTAAGCAGGACGTGCCGGGTTCGAGTCCCGGGCGGCTCACACCCCCTCCTCCTCGGGGAGCCCCTGTGTCCGGCCAGGACCTCGGCCGCACCGGGAGGTTGCTCTAACTCGCCGATTTTAGGTGTAGTTACGCCTTTCGGCTTTCGTGGCCAAGTGTTGGAAGGGGCTGCGGATTCTTTCCCTATCAATATCTGTCGTCTCCAAGCCGATCTCCTTTAGGGGCCTAGGGAATCCCTCAAGTGGCGGGAGCCGGGCCGGCCGGGGAGGGTCGAAGTTTTTTCTTGCGGGGGGGTTGACAGGCAATTGGGCGGGTGTTAGGTTGCCCCCTGGCAGTTGCAGGCTCACGGAAGTTCCGTTGGGAACGCCCAAGGGAGCGCTCATTGGCGCGGAGTTCGGAGGACGCACCGGTGAGGATGCGAAGGATCGCGGAAGCTCGATCCATACGTACGAAAATCCTCATTGACAGCCATCAGGGCATATGGCATAGTGCGCTCCATTCTGGGCGCCGATGGTGTAACGGTCATTGTTTCAATGGGTTGCGCCGACATCGGTGCGGAGGATTAGGACGCGGAGGTTCTCAGATTGATGCCTGAGGAGCCGAGCGATCACATACGTTCATGCGGCCAGTATGCGGGCCGCGCGAATCGAAGCCGAGGGGCCGATGGCCCGTCGGATGAACTTGTTTTTGTGGGGAGCGCGAAATCCCGACCTGCCCGCGCGACCCCGAGTTCGCAGGCAAGCAGGTCGGGTGCGAACCCTCCCGGACCGCGTCCGGAGAGGCGCATGAGTTCTGTGGAGGGTTTAGTCCAGTGATCAAGTTTGGCGAACCTAGGGGGAATGGTCGGTTGGCTTTCTCGAACCTGGGCGGCGTCATTCAAAGGAGGAGACGGGTGATGAGCGGAACAAGGACCAGGACCATTGTTTTCCTGACGGCCCTCGTGTTCTGCATGGCGAGCCTGCTGGTGGGCGCCTATGCGGATACCCGAGACACGGGCGCGTCGGTGAACTTGGTCATCAACTACCCAGCCTACCCGCTGATAGGGACGATGACCCCGACGGGGCCAGGGGGAGGTCCGTACATTGTTGCGGCGACCTACTTCCCCGATGCCACGACGCCGCGGGTGGTGCTTGTCTTCAACGAGGACATCGACGAGGACTCGATCGACGAAGCACAGCCCCCATCTCTGGACTTCACTTCGACGACGATGGACCTTGCGCTGATGGCTTACGACGCAGGAGAGGTCACCGATCAAGACAACGTCATCTACCTGACCTTCCCTGGTGGTATGCCGGCCGCAGGTTTCGATCCCAGTGGGGTCGAGATCCTCGCCATGAAGCCAGGCGAGCTCCAAAGTTATAGGGGCGACGCCACCGACCAGAGCTGGAACATCGACATCACCCCGATCACGATTGGCGATGGTCCTGTTGTAACCAGGTGCTTCATCCTGGACCGACAGAACGACTTCAACAATCCCCAGACGGTTCATCCTGGAGCACCGGTCGTGACGGGTCCGGACGACAACAGGGTTGTCGTCCACTTCGACGCGCCCGTCAGATTCGTGAGCACGGATGAGGCCGCGTTCGGACAGACCATTGAGTTCAACGGCTTGCTCTTGCAGACCTCGGCTACCCCGTCCGCCTCGATCGAGATCTCAAGGGCTGCAGCGAACCCGGCGACAGCCCATTTCCTGGCGATGCACCCGGGGGTCATGAATCTCCGTGTTGCGGCTGGCACGATTCGCTGGGATGCCCACAATGTCACGAATGCCGCGCTCAGCTTCAGGCAGACGGAGAATGACCCCCTGACGGGCGGCCCCCTGCTGAATGCCGTCTACCTGAACACGCTCAATGGCGATCCTGATGACGACTACATGGCGATCGTCTTCGATCAGGCGGTCACCTCGAGTGAGTTTCCCATCACACCTGTCGACAACGAATTCGTCACTAGCGGGTGGTCCGTTAGCGACGGGTCTGTCGGTAGCTGGTTCTCCTCAGGCTGGACGAATGTTCTGAAGGCCAGCGGCTTCACCATCGACGAAGGTGTCGGGTTGAATACCCTCGCCCTCCGCCCGCCCGACGAATTCTATATAAGGGATCTCTATGACTACCAGTTGCGGCTTGCGGTCAACCCCGTCGCGAGCAACGACCCCAACATTGAGATACCGGTCCCGGTGTGGGACGGCCCCGGGATCGTCCGCGCGGCCTACGACGACAACCTGTCGCCCAACGACTACGACGACGACCAGCTCTTCATCTTCCTCTCGGAGCCGATCCGCAACTTCACGGAATTGAGGCCCGCGCACTTCACGCTTGAGGGGTTTGCATTCGGTGACAACCCAACCTGGGACTATGCGCCCGGCAACCCGGATCAGTTTGCGCGGTTCATCATCCGCAACTTCACCCGTTCGACAGGCCAGAATCCCTATGAGCAGGGTTGCCGCATCATCCCGACCGACCCGCGCCTGCCGGTAGGGGGCCTTCCCGTGATCATCGGCGATCTGTCAGAGAATCCGCTTCACGACACGCCGCAAAACGGTGCCATTTCGCAGATGCGGTGGATCCCGGTCGTGGATGAGAGCCGCCCATCGCGGCTGACCCTGACGGATACCCACGAGGTGATCGATGATGCGTGGGAGTACGATCTGGTGAGAGAGGTCTACACACTCTATCTCCGCTTCCGCGAGGACGAGGCCAACGGCGGCGGCGCAGGGCTTGAGGACTCCGATCAGTATTTCCTCTTCCCGGTTCTCGAATCCCGCGAGGATTTCTGGAGCGAAGCCCTCATGGCCGCCCGGCTGGACAAGGCCATTCCGCTCGGCAACGTCCGTCCGCGCCAGATCGATGACGTCACCAGGCTCGCGATCTACGCCTCGACCCGTGCCCCGGACGGTAACGACCCTCCGGGGACGATCTACACCACGATCGAGGGAGACGTTCTCTACTCCGATCCAGTGACCCGTCCCTTGCAGCGGCTGAGCTTCCTCCTTGCCGCCGCGGACTGGCAGGGGAACTGCTCCAGGATCGAAGTCCCCAACGACCAGGAGTGGGGTTGGACCTGGCTGCATCCGCAGCCGCGGATCCCGAATCTCCGGGTCTATATCCAGCCAGAGTACTGCGGTGGCGCTGGCATCGAGACCGGAGAGGTCCGGCTCTACGGTCTCCACTTCATCCACGACTACGAGGTGGATCGGGTCCGCTTCGAGTGGTTGAAGGAAGAGGGAACCGCAGATCAGTGCGACGACGCAACGGATGAGGACTGGGAGCCCATCGCGACGGTTGGCGGTGTGAACCAGCGGCCGTCTCGAGGCGACCCGCTGATGTACCGCTCCAATTCAGGTGACCCGGGTGCCCCCCCGGATGCGCGGGATGATCTTCACGAGTTGAGGAGTGCCCCGCCCGCTGCGTCGCGTGAATTCACTTACCCGGTCGGTACGGGAACCTGGTACTCGTACTACGACGCCGATCGCGACGGGATCTACTCGGCTCGCGACGCCGTTGTACGTGACGCTGACCGGGATGGCAAGTTCGATGACGTCGGCGACGTTCTGGTCATTGGGTCCGACGGCTTCATCGAGACTATCCCCGACCAGGCGGACCTGACGCGCTTCACGACTTACAGCGACGACAGCGCTGCGAATCCCGCCTACTACTGGGTCGACACGAATGTCACCCCCGGCCACGCGCTGAACCCGACGTCCTACATCTTCCGCGAGAACAGGGAGAACTACGTAGACTACGGAAACGATCTGCCCGTTGAGGTCGTAGGCCTCAATCTATGGCAGGTCAACTGGGAGCCGTGTACCAACCGGTTGCACGGCGAGGACGACGGCGGGGACATCGGCTACAGCGGCGAGTACATCGTCCGCTGCATCGCGATCGATCGCTCCAACAATGAGGACGTGATCGATCAGCACTGCTACGAGTACGCCGACAATCCGCCGGATGACTATCCGTGGAACCCGAACGAGATCGAGCCGGTCACGATCGACTGCTCGGAGATCGCCATCGATCTCACGACAGTCCAGTGCTACGTCCCGACGTACGCCTGCGAGAACGGCTCTCCCACGACTTGGAGCTGGACGGTCGTCACCCTCGATCTGGACACGACCGTTCCGATCGTGGATCAGGTCCCGGCCGGCACGCGCTTCCTCAAGATCAACGCCGTGCCGGATGTGCCGGTCGATGAAGTGCTTGGCGTTCGCTTCTTCGGAAACCTCTGGGGGAACGTCGTCGGTGAGGTCGGCAACTGGAACGGCAACTTCAGCCCGAACCCCGACGGCGACACCTACGCCGATCTCGACATGGTGCCGGGCTACCAGTACAGGAACGGCTACGCCCCGTATCTCGATGACGAGCGGATCGACGATGCCAACGGCAACTTCATCTTCGACGCCGGCGATGTCGTCCTCGACATGGGTCGCGACGACGAGGTGAGCACGCCAGTCGGCCAGATCCTGATCCCGCTGGTCCTCGAGGACTACAATGAGGTCACGCCCGTCACGCCCCTCGACAACGACCATGACGGAAACGTGCTCGATAGCTCGCTCGATGACGACATGCTCGATCCGTTGACTGCTTACGCGGCATACTGGGATCTCGGCGGCGTCACCTTCGGTCCGCACTGGACCGGAACGATCAACGCCACCGTCGCGCGCGAGCGTCCGGCCTGCCCGGCTGGGCTCCAGACCGATACCGACACGGAGAATGTCGAGTTCGACAACTGGTCGCCTCCGCTGGTCGACGTGATCCGCGTCGAGAACGAGGACGACCAGGTCATCGATGTCTGGCACCCGGTCGCCGACGGCGACGAGTACGGCATCTACGGGCCCGACCCGACCCCCGGCACGCCGAGGACCTGGCTCGTCCATGTCACGGCCGAGGATCCCGACGGCATCGCGTGGGTGCGGCTCTGGTACCGCGTGAATCCTGCCTGCGGCGGAACACCCACTCCGTGGATGTGCGTCCAGCCGCAGAACTTTGACCTGACGCTCCCGCCGTGGGACGAGTATCCGGATGAGACCTATCCGTACGAGTTCCACTGGCTCATGGGCGCGCTCGACGATGTCGACGCGAACTACCAGTTCTACGCCGAGGCGATGGACAATGACGGCAACCTGAGCGGAATCCCTGTCTATCCCTACGGCTTTGGCTTCAACCAGTACGCCGGAATCGAGCTGGCCCACGTCGTCCCGATCGCCAATGCCGATCGCTGTGAGGACGGGCCGCTCGTCAACGTCGGCGATGAGTACCTGCTCACGGCCGAACTGGACGACCCAACGATGGAAGGCGACGTCCAGGTTCGCTTCTACCATGCCCCGAGGATTCAGGGCGAGATGCACACGACCGCGGACATCGATGAGATGACCGGTCGGATGGATGTCCAGGGCTACATTCTCGACCCGACCAATGGCGGCCTGGTGGTTTGCGTGAACGGCAGCGAGTACTCGGACGCCAACTACACGGCCGTTCCAGGAACCAGATTCATCACCTTCACGACGCCTCCGACAGCGGGCGCCGAGATCACGGTGAACTACAACATCTCGCGCCAGGGTGGTTCCTGGAGGATGATTGCGCTCGGAGACGATGTCGCTCCTTACACGGTCGAGTGGGAGGAGGGCACGGGCGATCCGTCCGGTGTGCCTCCGTTCCCGCCTCCGGGCGAAACGGGCGGAGTCGTCTTCACGACCGCCGCTGACGGCAAGCCCGCGTGGGATCTCTGCGCGGTCGCCCTGATCGATGTGGATGGCGACGGCGTCTACGATCCGGGCAGCCTCTGCGACCTGATGGAGCCGATCCGCAGCGAGGACGGCAACCACATCCTCCTGAACCTCGTTGCGCGGCCGATCGTGCACCTTTACGGCCTCGACTACGAGCCGGCCTTCTTCCCGCTCACGCCTTCCGGCGGGTGGCACTACACCCAGCAGCTGTACTGGCCGGGTAACCCGTTCGGGCCTTCCGTCGCCGGAAATGCCGAAGGGAAGCTCTCGGGGAAGGAGGCGGATGTCTTCGTGACCGCTTCCGCCGCGATGCCCGCCGTCATCGATAGCGTCAGGCTCGCCATGTACAAGGAGTTCCACAGCGAGCCGTACAAGTGGATTCCGATGACCCGGTACATGAACG
>VGJL01000138.1 GCA_016867495.1 Candidatus Eisenbacteria bacterium
CCGCCATCGGACCGGCTGCGGCTCCTACCTCGCCCCGGATCCGGAGCCGAGGCTCTTGAGTATCTCCTCGACCTCCGCCGCGAGGAGCGAGTCGCGGCCGATCTCCCCCTTGAAGAGGGTGAGGACGCGCCGGGCATCGGCGAGCCTCCGCGTCCCCATGTAGAGCATGGCGAGATCCATGTAGGATCGATGAAGGCCCGGATCGCCTTGAATCGCCCGCTCCAGGTGCCGCGTCGCGCCGACCGTATCCCCGACCGCGAGGCACAGGAGGGAGAGATTGTAGTTGGCCTGTGGATGAAGCGGCCGCCGTTCGAGCAACCGCGAATAGACCTCGAACGCCTCCTCGCCTCGCCCCAGCTGCTGGCTGAGGAGACCCACCTGGAAGAGATCTTCCTCGGTCGCATCTCCCCGCGCCGCGAGGCTGCGCCTCAGATGAAGGGCCATGTCGGGCCGACCCACGTCTTTCCATCGTTCCGCGAGCCACCGTCTCTCCTCCGGCATCGTCTCGCCCCTGCCGAGCGCCTCGGCCGCCAGCGTGACGGCGGCCTCCCTCTGATGGTCGTCCCATCGAAGCTGCGCGAGGTAGGCGAGCGCCGCGGGGGAGGCGTCGCCCCTCGATGCGAGGGAGGCGAGCCGCGTGCGCGCCTCGCGCGTCCTCCCCTGTTTCAGCGCGACCTCCGCGAGCAGGAGCCCCGCCCTAGAAGAATCGACGCCATCGAGGCCCAACTTGAAGGCGGCCTCGGCCTCCGCTCGGGCCGCGGCGTAGTTCTCCCGAATCTTGTAGGCTTCCGCGAGCCTCACCCTCACGGAGCCGTCGCGAGGATTCGCGCGGATCTCAGCCTGTATCGATGCGATCGCGAAGGAGAGCGAGTCGGGTTCCTGCTCTGCGGGTTCGGCCCGGGAACTCGCGAGGAATCCCGCGGCGAGGAGGGCCGCAACGCACAAGGCGGCGGAACCGGTCCCGCCAGGCAGGTGTAAGATGCGGGTGGCAAGGAGGAACGAACCGATGAACAACCTCGTTTCCGCCCGGTCGAGACGATGCCGGTCGCGTCGTCCATTTCGAATCACCGTCACACTCCTCCCCATCGTCTGCGCTCTGGCTGTCCTTCCCGCCGCCTCCTCCGCCGCCGCACGGGGCTGGCTGGGCGTCTCCGTGCAGGATGTCACGGAGTCGCTGCGCGAGGCCATGGATCTCGGGGCCGCCGCCGGGGCGCTGGTGAGCGACGTCGCCCCGGACAGCCCCGCCGAACGGGCCGGCATCCGCGCGGGGGATGTCATCGTACGCGTCGAGAAGAGCCCCGTCGAGACCTCAGCGGATCTAGTCGGCTACCTCCGCGGCAAGGAGGAGGGCGAGCGTGTCGACGTCTTGATCCAGAGGGGAGGGGCGGAGGAGGTCGTCCGCGTGACTCTGGGACCCGCCCCCGGGCGATCGGAGAAGGAGAAGAAGCCCGACCGCAGGCTGCCGATGCCTGATCTGCCCGATATCGTCAAACCCCTCGGGGGAAGCCCGACGCTCGGGGTCCGAGTCCAGAGCCTGGACAGGCACCTGGCCCCCTACTTCGATGTCGAGCCGGATGAGGGCCTCCTCATCCTCGGCGTCGTCCCCGGGAGTCCCGCCGAGCAGTCCGGCCTCCTGCCGGGAGACGTGATCCTCGAGCTCAACGGCGAGCGGGTCGCGACGGTCGAGGACCTTCGGGCGCGCCTCCACCGCCTCTCCGGCGGCGACGACTTTAACGCATCGATCATCCGAAAGGGCCAACGCGAGGAGGTGCGAGGACGGATCGAGCGCGGCTGGGAGCATCCGCAGCGCCCCGGTTTGGCCCGCCCCCGCCTCGAGCGGCAACGATCGAGGGACTCACGCATCCTCGATCGCGCCGAGCGTCGGATGGAGAGAGAGCTGGACAGGCTTCGCGAGCAGATCCGGAGACTCGAGAGGCGGCTGGAGAGAATGGAGAGGCGCTAGCGAGCTTGAGGCCGGCCCCCGGTCCACGCGGGGCCCCGCAGACATGCATGCAGGCCGGCGAACGCGCCGGAGCGAATCGCCTGCTTCCTCTTAACCCCGCTGCCTCGGGGGCCTCCCACAGCATCCAAGGCTAGGAGCATTTCCCGGGGAGGAAACAGCCCCGAGGCGCAGGGTACCTAAGACTGGCTATCGGCACGCCGGCGCGAACCTGAAGCTCTTTGGATTGACAGATGACCGCGCCCCGGCTCACGATCCCGGCGATCTGCCATGCCACACGTGCTCATCAGCGGCCCCTGCGACCTGAGAAGGTTCTGGGAATCGTTCGCCCCGACCCTCATCCGGAACGAGCGGCTCATCGTCAAGGCGGTCGACGTCTACGTCGCGTCCGGCGGGAAGCGGGCGCTCGTGGAGTGCGCGGTCATCGAGGGCTTCTTGCGACAGTCCTTCCTCATCGAGCTGGCCGAGCGGGAAGGGGGCATGGTCGTCCGCCTGTTCGGCTCCCAGAAACCGGAGAAGACCGATGGAGTCCGCTATGCCCTGGGCTGGATCGCCCACATCCTCGTTCAACGGATGCCCGGATGTCGCATGATCGCGGCCAACCTCGGGATCGATCTGCCCGAGATCTGGACCGATTCCGCGGCGGAGAGCCCCGAAGATCATCTCCCCTGACGATCGGCCGTGAGAAGCCATCCGCAGAAGCCAGCCTGCCTGTTGATTTGCCGCGCAACATGAGGTATAATCATAAGGTAGAGCGATTCGATCGCCTCTGAGACACCCGTTCCCGGGAAACCGGGAACTGCACAAGGAGAATCAGCATGCGCATTCCGCACCGTCTTGTCTTAGCGGCGATTGCCGCTTGCTTCCTGCTATCGCCGCAGGCGGCGCCGGCCAGCACCTTTGTCTACCAGCCCCTGGAGGCATATCGCTCCGTTCAGTCCTCCGAGACCTACGTCGAGCTGCCAGCGCTCCTGAAGACCAATCTGCCGGCAGGCGATCGGCTCTTCGTGGTGTTCGACTCCTACGGCCCGTCCGACTGGATCATCCAGTACTGCCAGGTCTCCGCCGGCATCTGCTTTCCGGACGATCACGAGATCACGCTGCGCAATGACAGCCCGGACACCCTGAGGGTCGATTTCATCATGATGCCGGGCGGATCGAACGGCGTGGGCTGGGCCGACGTCAGGATCTACCGCGTGGACGATCCCTCGGATTGGGCCGAAGCCTCCTTTGCCGTCGGACGAGGGGTGACGCTCCCGACGCCCAGCTTCGCGTTCCGCAGCTCGACGGCCTTCAAGCAGGCGAATCCATACGACGATGTTCGATTCCGGACCTGGATCCGTTCCTACAACGGTTTCAATGACTCCCTGATCGTCCACATCCTGACCCAGATGCCCCCGAACTGGACCTCGGAGTTCTGCCAGCGATCGACAGGCCTTTGCCGATCCGAGCGGACGGCGCTCTGGTTCCCTGCCGGGCTTTCCGACTCGCTCTATGTGAACGTCTATCCCGACAACCCCGATCCTGGAATCGGCAAGGTCTGGATCAAGACGCAGAGCAGGGCAAACCCCGCGTTCTTCACGACGCTGCCCTTCCGGGTGAGGAGCGGTTCGATTCCGTCCTCCGCGGAAGAGGACGGCGCGACGCGGGACGTCGCGGTCCGGGCCAATCCGAATCCGACGCGCGAGGGCGCGGACTTCGAGGTCGGCCTGCGGAGCGCATCGACGATCCGCCTGCTCGTCGCCGACCTCTCCGGGCGCAGGGTGCATGAGCAGGAGACGGGGCTCCTGCCCGCCGGCCTCCACACGATACGCTGGGATGGCCGCGACGCCGACGGAATCCCGGCCGCTAGCGGCATCTACTTCTATCGAGTCTGGGGGGATGGGGCCGCGGCGGAGGGAAAGCTCGTCGTCGAACGATAGCGGTCGCCCCGTCAACGGGGACTGCCGCTTGACCCGCCGGCACGCCCTGCGCGCCGGCGGGTCTTCTGCCATCCATGCGTCTGGTCGCAAGACCAGGCGCCCGAGGCCCGGTCAGCTCGTCGGACTCGCCGGACGGGAGATCTGCGGCGTCCCCTGCCCTCTCGCAGCGCTGAGGCTCTGCGTGAAGGCGCTCAGCAGGTCGATCGGGATCGGGAAGAGGGTCGTCGAGTTGTTCTCCGTGGCGATCTCCGCGAGGGTCTGCAGGTAGCGAAGCTGCAGCGCGGCCGGTTGCGACTGGATGATCGCCGCGGCCTCCGACAGACGCTGCGCGGCCTGGAACTCCCCTTCCGCGTTGATCACCTTCGCCCGCCGCTCCCTCTCCGCCTCCGCCTGCTTCGCCATCGCGCGCTTCATCTCGACCGGAAGATCGACGTCCTTCACTTCGACCGCGCTCACCTTGATCCCCCACGAATCGGTGTGCAGGTCGATGATCTCCTGCAGGCGCATGTTCACCTTCTCCCTCTCCGCGAGGAGATCGTCCAGCTCGGCCTGGCCGAGGACGCTCCGCAGCGTCGTCTGAGCGAGCTGGGAGGTCCCGAAGAGGTAGTTCTCCACCTCGAGGATCGCCCGGTTGGGATCGACGACACGGAAGTAGAGCACGGCATTCACCTTGACCGAGACGTTGTCGCGCGTGATCACATCCTGAGGAGGGATGTCCATCACGAGAACCCGCAGGCTCACCTTCACCATCTTGTCCACGAAGGGGATCAAGAGGATCAAGCCGGGCCCCTTTCCTCCTATCACGCGCCCGAGGCGGAAGACGACCGCCCGCTCGTACTCGCGCAGCACCCGCACGGCGCTGGCGAGGATCAGGATCACGATCAGGATCAGCAAGAAGGACGAACCGAATACCTGAGGCATGACTTAGACCTCCCGGTCGGACGAATCCCTGTCAACGGCAGTCACGTGGAGAAGAAGACCCTCCACGGAAGTGACACGAACACCTTTCCCCTCGGCGATCGGAGAGCCGGCGATCGCGGACCAGATCTCCCCGTGGATCATCACTCTTCCCCGCGGGTCGAGCCGCTCCACGACGACTCCGCTCTCGCCGACCATCCCTTCCTTGCCCGTCACCGGGCGCAGGCGCTGCGCGCGAAGGGCCATCCAGACAGCGAAGAGGAAGAACCCCGCCGTCACCGCCATGGCGGGGATCAAGACGGCCGGCGAGAGCCCGGGCACCCCGACGCGGCCGCGGAAGAGCATGAGTGAACCCAGCAACAGACTGATCACCCCCCCAATCGAGAGCGCCCCGTGGCTTGGCACCTTGATCTCCGCAAGGAACATCACCACGGCGAGGAGAATCAACAGCACTCCCGCGTAGTTCACCGACAGACTCTGGAATGCGAAGAGGGCGAGGATGAGCGAGATCCCGCCGATCACTCCCGGGAGAACGACCCCAGGGTTCGACAGCTCGAAGAAGATCCCGAGGATGCCTGCGAGGAAGAGGAGATAGGCGAGGTTCGGATTGGCGAGAACCGCCAGGAGGCGCTCCCGGAATCCCATCCGGTGCTCGCGGACCGACGCGCCGGCGGTCCGCAGGGTCCTTTCCCCGTAGAGCGTCGAGACCTGACGCCCATCGACGGCCTGCAGGAGGTGCGAGATGTCATCGGCGAGCAGGTCGCAGACGCCCTCCCGGACCGCCTGCTCCGCCTCGATCGAGACGCTCTCGCGAACCGCCCGTTCCGCCCAGTCGGCGTTCCTGCCGCGGGCGCGGGCGATGGAGCGCGCATAGGCGACGGCGTCGTTGACGAGCTTCGACCCCATCGTGGAATCGGGCTGGGACATTCCTCCGATCCCCACCGGGTGCGCCGCGCCGATGTTCGTCCCGGGCGCCATCGCGGCGACGTGTCCCGCCATCGTCACGAACATCCCCGCTGAGGCGGCCCGCGCGCCAGGCGGTCCGACCCAGACGATCACCGGCACAGCGCTGCCGAGAATCGCCTTGGTCGCTTCCCGCATGGAGAGATCGAGGCCGCCCGGAGTGTCGAGCTGGATGATGATCGCCTCGACCCCCCGTCGGTCGGCCTCCTTGATCGCCTCGACGACATGGCGAGACGTGACGGGCGTGATCGCGTCCTCGAGGAAGACCTGGAGAACCTCGGGATCTGCGCGGACGACCGTCCAGGGGCACGACGACAGAAGGACGCCGGCGAACAGGATGACGAGGCGCCGAGACATGAGATCCACCCGATTCCTCTCCCCCACGATTCCCCGCGCGGGACGACTCTCGGCAACCGCCGTTCCGCCGGCCGCCGTCCCGTGCGGAAACTCCCAGGCCCCGACAGAATGCACCCGGAGGGGCCGGCGCACCAGTCCTACTTGATCCCGGCCCAGCGCCCCCCTACGATCGCCGGCGCGGCGTCGGGATGGCGCTGGCGGCCCGCGGGGCTCGCGCCCGCCGGCTCGGCGAGCCGAACGGGCCGCGGAGCGACACCGCGAGCCGGGCTGTCCCGGGCGCCCGATCGTCAACCTGGCCCAGTCGGTCGGGGCCTGAGAACAAGGGCGGAGGGAATCATGAAGATCGACCTCACAGGACAGAGCGCCCTGGTCACGGGGGGCTCGCGGGGCATCGGCAGGGCGATCGCGCTGCGGCTGGCCTCCGCGGGGGCGAACGTCGCCATCAACTACCTCCGCCAGGGAACGAGGGCGAACGAGACGGCCGCTGAGATCGCCCGCGCGGGCGTGCGAAGCCTGGCTATCAAGGCCAACGTGGCGCAGATCGATGAGATCGAGTCGATGTTCGAGAAGCTGCGCGAGACCTTTGGCCGGCTCGACA
>VGJL01000139.1 GCA_016867495.1 Candidatus Eisenbacteria bacterium
TCACCGGAGTCGAGGTCCTCAGAATGAGGCTGGGGCGGATCGATGCGACAGGACGGAGAGCGGCGGTTCCGATTCCCGGGGCGACCCTTGCGGTGCCGTGCGACCAGGCGATCCTCGCGATGGGCACGGCGCCGGAGCGGAGCATTTGGCGAGGCCTTCCCGCGACACGGCAGGGATACCCGAGTGCGGACCGGCGCGCGAACAGGGTCATGGACAATGTCTATGCGGGCGGCGACGTTCTCGGCGGGGAGCAATCGATCGTCGCCGCCGTGGGCGACGCCAAGAGGACGGCGCGGGCTATCGCCGCGTCCCTTGAGCGGAAGGGCCGAGGCGATGAGTAGGAAAGCCGATCGAACCAAGAGAGATCGCGGGAACGCTCGGGTCGCGGGAGGGGCGAGCCGCCGGAGGACGAGCGCGCTCGACCACGGGAGCGAGAGCGCGGAGGATCGGCTCGATCACGAGGCTTGCTACTCCTACGAGAACCTGAGGACGCGCTTCTGTGGGATCGAGTTCGAGAACCCCTTCCTCCTTGCCGCCTCTCCATGCACCGACAAGATGGAGATGGTCTGCCGCGGCCTCGACTCCGGATGGGCGGGCGCCGTCCTGAAGACGACATCCGTCGAGGGGACGCCGGTCGATCTCGCCTATCCGATGATGACCTCTCTCGACCATGGATCGCAGCGGCTCGTGGGGATGGGGAACATCGATCTCATCAGCGAGCACCATGTCGGCGAGGTGTCCCGCCGGGTTCGCGCGCTCAAGAAGCGGTATCCGTCGAAGGTCATCATCGCGTCGATCATGGGGACCAAGCGCGAGGACTGGCAGGGACTGGTGCGGCGGCTCGAGGACGCCGGCGCCGACATGATCGAATGCTCATTCTCCTGTCCGCAAGGGAGCATGGGCGAGGAGCCGGGCCGGATGCTCGCGCAGTCTGCCGATGCGACCGAGCGGGTCGCCTCGTGGGTCAAGGCGGCGGCGCGCAGGGTGCCGGTCGCCATCAAGATCACTCCGCAGGTGACCGACATCGTCGAGATCGCCAAGGCCCTGGAACGCGCGGGAGTCGATGCGATCACGGCGTCCAACTCGGTCCCCGCCCTGATGGGCGTCGATCTGGAGACATTCGTCCCGCGGCCCGCTCTCGGAGACAAGACGGCCTACTCGGGATTCACGGGCCCCGCGATCAAGCCGATCACTCTGCGCACGATCGCCGAGATCGCGCGGAATGTGCCGATGCCGGTTCTGGGCACCGGCGGGGCGGCCGATTGGCGGGACGCCGCCGAGTTCATGCTCCTCGGGGCCGGGGTCGTCCAGTTCTGCACCGCCGTGATGCACAGAGGCTTCAGGATCATCGATGACCTGAGGAGCGGGATGTCCCTCTATCTCTCGGATAAGGGGATTCCCTGCCCGGAGGGGATCGTCGGGAAGTCACTTCCGCGCATCGCGTCGCACGACGACCTGCCGCGGCGAAGGGTCCGGAGCGTCGTCGTCGAGGAGAAGTGCATCCGGTGCGGACTCTGCTATGTGGCGTGCAGAGACGGAGGGCACATGGCGATCCGCTGGAGCGAGGAGCGCCTGCCGAGGGTCGATGTCGATCTGTGCACGGGATGCGGCCTCTGCGTGAATGTCGCGCCCGTCGAGGGCTGCATCGTCCTGGACGTGGCGCGGCCGTCGCGAACCGAACGGCTGTCGCGGCCCGCGCGGCCCAAGGGGCCCAGAAGGCGGGGAGGCGCCGCGTGAATCGCACGCTCGTCGAGGGGGGGCTCGTCTTCACGGGAGAGGAAGTCCTCGCGGGGGCCACGGTCGTCATCGACGGCGAGCGGGTGGCCCGCGTCATCCCATCTCGCTCGGTCGATGGAAGCGGCCGTCCGGGCGATGGACCTCGCCTTCCCGGCGATGGAGGCGGTCGTCGGGGCGAGGGAGGATGCCTTCCCCGCGATGGAGACAGCGTCGTCCACGCATCCGGACGCCTCGTCACGCCCGGCCTCGTGAACGCGCACACCCACATCTACTCCGCCCTCGCGAGGGGGATCCACCTCAAGGACCCCGCACCCGGCAACTTCCGTGAGATCCTCGAGCGGCTCTGGTGGCGGCTCGACCGCGCGCTGGGCCCCGAAGAGATCAGACTGAGCGCCCTGCTGCACGGCATCGAGTCGCTGCGGTCCGGCGTGACGACGATCTTCGATCATCACTCCTCTCAGAGGTCGATCCGCGGCTCGCTGGCCACGATCTCCGGCGCGCTGGACGAAATCGGCCTTCGAGCGGCCCTCTGCTTCGAGGTGTCGGACCGCGAGGGCTCCGACGCGGCGCGCGATGGGATCGAGGAGAACCTCTCCTTCGCGCGCGATCTGCTCGCGCAATCCGCTCCTCTGCGCGCCGCCCACTTCGGGCTGCACGCGTCCTTCACACTCTCGGATCGCGCGCTGAAGCTCTGCCGGGAGTCTCTCGCCGGCACTGTCGGGGAAGGGGTTCTTGGTTTTCACATTCATCTGGCCGAGGATGGTATCGACCAGGCGCTCACGAGGGAGCGGCATCGGCAGTCGGTCGTCGAGAGATTGAAACAGTGGGAGATCCTCGGACCGCGATCGCTCTGCGTCCATGGGGTGCATCTGGAGGAAAGGGAGAGGGAGATCCTCGCGGGAAGCGGGACATGGCTTGTTCATTGTCCCGAGTCCAACATGAACAATGCGGTCGGCGCGGTTCGTCTTTCGGACATGCGGGAGGCAGGAGTCCGTCTCGCGCTCGGGAGCGACGGATTCACGGCGAACATCACGAGGGAGTGCCTGACCGCCCACCTGCTGCAGAGTCACATCAGGAGCGACCCGAGAGCCGGGTATCTCGAGGTCCCGTCGCTGCTCCATGGAGAAAACGCGGCGCTGGCGGCCGGCGTCTTCGGGGAAGGGGTAGGCAAGATCGTCGAGGGGGGTCCGGCGGATCTCGTCCTCTGGGACTATCTCCCGCCGACGCCGCTCGATCGGACCAATCTCTACGGCCACCTCCTCTTCGGCCTCGTCGATGCGCGGGCCTCGAGCGTCTGGATCGCCGGTCGATGCGTCCTGCGCCATGGGCGGGTCGTGGGCGTGGATGAGGACGAGGTGATCCGGGGTTGCGAGAAAGGCGCGAGGCAGTTGTGGGAGAGACTCTAGCGCGAGTCCAAGGGATCATGCGGCGGCCGGTCGCGCGCGCGGCGCTCATGGCCGTGGCTCTGACCTTCATCCTCTTCGCGGGCTGCGCCGGCGATGAACGGGATGTTATCGCCCCGGTCGGCAGGAAGGTGGCGCTCTACGCCGATCATGGCTGCTGGCCTTCCTCGATCACGGCCGCCAGCAAGATGTTCGAGTGGATGGGTCTCGCCGTGACGAAGGTCGACGCGGCGACGATCAACAGCGGAGGGCTGGCGGGGTACGATCTCTTCTGTGTTCCCGGCGGGGACATGTACCGGTACTCGCAGAGCATCACATCGTCCGGAAAGGAGAGGATCCGAGACTTCGTCGCGCAGGGGGGCGCCTATGTGGGGATCTGCGGCGGCGCCTACTTCGCCGGCGAGAGAGTCTTCTGGAGGGGACAGCAGCTACCGATGGCCCCGCTCGGCCTCTACCGTGGATATGCGCGCGGGCCGATCGACGAGATCGCTCCCTACCCGGACTCGACGATGTGCCGGATCGATCTGGCGGGGGAATCGCATCCAATCACCGCCGCGATTCCCGACTCTGCCTGGGTGCTTTACTACTGGGGGCCCGCGCTGTTTCCGGAGGACGAGAACGCGGTCGCGGCGATCGGCCGTTACACCATCGGAGGCGCGGCCGCCGCGCTCGCCTTCGACTTCGGAGCCGGTCGGGTGTTCATCATCGGGGCGCATCCGGAGATCGAGGAGGACAGCGATCGAGACGGCGTGGGAGAACTCGATGTCCTCGAGGATAGGGGGTCCGACTGGGATCTGATGCGGGCGGTGGTTCGATGGTGCGTCCGGGAGTAGGACGCGCTGTGTCCGCGCGCGGGGGCCCTCGCCCGAGAGGAGGGATGGCGTGAGCGGCTTCTCCTTCGTGCAGGGGCTTCGCTGCGTCGGCTGCGGGCGCGACTACGCGATCGAAACGGGGCGCCACACGTGCCCGTCCTGCGGCCCCCTCCTGGGAACGCTGGATCTGACCTACAATTATAGGGATCTCGCCGCGGCGCTCGTCCCCGCGGCTCTCCGCGCGCGCCAGGACGCGACGATCTGGCGTTACCACGAACTCCTGCCGATCCGGGATCCCCTTGCGGTGCCGCGCGTTCCGGTCGGGCTGACGCCGCTCTATCTCTTCGACGGCGATCTCGACTTCCCCGTTCCCAGGGCGCTGTGGCTCAAAGACGACACGAGACATCCGAGCGGTTCCGCGAAGGACCGCGCGACGGCGGTTGGCATCGCGAACGCGCGCGAAGTCGGAGCGAAAGGGATCGCGGCCGCCTCCACAGGCAATGCGGCCTCATCCTTGGCGCTCTTTGCGGCGCGAGAGGCTCTGCCCTGCCTGATCTTCGTTCCGGCCGCGGCTCCGGCGGCGAAGCTCGCGCAGATACGGGCGCACGGCGCGACCTGTCTCGCCGTCGATGGGAACTATGATCAGGCCTTCGAGCTTTGCGCCGAGGTCAGCCGGCGCCACGGCTATTACAATCGAAGCACGGCCGTCAATCCGTATCTCGGGGAGGGGAAGAAGACGATCGCTCTCGAGATCTGGGAACAGCTCGGCTTCAGGATCCCCGATGTCGTCGTCGTTCCCGTCGGGGACGGATGCATCCTCGGAGGCGTTCACAAGGGATTCCGGGATTTGCGCGAAGCGGGTCTCGTCCAAGGGCTCCCGAGACTGATCGGGATCCAGGCCGACGGTTCGGCCGCGCTCGCCCGCGCCTGGCAGGCGGGGAAGGACCGTTGCGACCCTGTCGAGGCGAGAACCGTGGCCGATTCCCTGGCGGTCTCGATGCCAAGGGACCAGATGAAGGCGCTGCGGGCGGTTCGTGAGACGAACGGCGCGTTCCTGACGGTGAGCGACGATGAGATCCTTCGCGCGCTCTCGCTGCTCGCCGCGAGGTGCGGGATCTTTGTGGAGCCGGCCGCGGCCGCCGCACTCGAGGGACTGAGGCGCGGGCTCGAGGAAGGGGCCATCTCGCCGGCGGAGGAGGTGACGATCCTCCTGACGGGGCACGGACTGAAGGACATCGAGGCGGCGTGCAGGGCCTCCGCGTGGAATGAGCCGTTGCCGATCGCGCCGGAGGTGGGCGCCGTCGAGGCGGCGCTGGAGGCGAGGGCCCGCGAACTCGGGACGGCGAGGTTGCCATGAAAGACGTGAGAGAGCTTGCATCCCGGGCGCAGGGCGAGGCGGTGGAGTTCCTCAGAGATCTGATCCGCATACCATCCCCGTCGGGAGACGAGGCCCGGGTCGTCGAGGCGATCGCTCAGAGGATGCGGGAGGGCGGGTTCGATGAGGTCCTGATCGATCCGTTTGGGAACGTCCTGGGGAGGATAGGAAGAGGGAGGCGCGCCATCGCCTTCGATGCCCATGTCGATACCGTCGGCGTCGGCGATCCCGGCCTCTGGACGGTCGATCCCTTCGAGGGCGTCTTGCGGGACGGGATTGTCTACGGGAGGGGAGCCTCCGACCAGAAGGGCGGGATGGCGGCCCTCGTCTATGCCGGGCGGATTCTGAAGGAGATCGGACTCGGCGGCGACCTGACCGTCTGGATCGTGGGATCGGTTCTGGAAGAGGACTGCGACGGCCTCTGCTGGAACTACATCCTGACAGAGAAGGAGATCGAGCCCGAGGTCGTCGTCCTCACCGAGCCGACCAACTTGCATGTCTACCGGGGTCACCGGGGAAGGATGGAGATCGAGATCACCACGCGGGGCATCTCGTGCCACGGATCCGCCCCGGAGCGCGGGGTCAACGCGATCCATCGAATGGCGCCGATCCTCGGCGGCGTCGAGCGGCTGAACGCTCGACTCGCGTCCGATCCCTTCCTGGGCAAGGGGAGCGTGACGGTGAGCGAGATCCGCTCGACGGCCCCATCCTTGTGCGCGGTCGCCGACTCCTGCTCGATCCATCTGGATCGACGGCTCACCCTGGGCGAGACGGAGCAGGTCGCGATCTCGGAGATCGAGGAGATCGTCGCCGGGATGAGGCAGGGAGGAGCGATCGAGGTCGAGATTCCGCAGTTCACCCGCCCGTCGCACACAGGGCTTGTCTATCCCATGCGGCAGTACTTCCCCGCCTGGGCGCTGCCCGCGGATTCTCTCCATGTCGAACTCGCCCTCAAGGCGAGGCGACTCGCCCTGGGCGAGGAGGGAGACGCGGGGCGATGGATCTTCTCGACCAATGGGGTCGCGACGATGGGGCTGCATCGCGTGCCGACGATCGGCTTCGGTCCCGCCAGCGAGGTCCACGCGCATGCGCCGACCGACCAGTGTCCCGCCGCCGACATCGGGGCGGCCATCGCCTTCTATGCGCAGTTCGCGCTCCTTTGTGCGGGCGATCGGCCATGAAGAGCTATCGGCGGGAACTCTGGTTCATCGACGATGACGAGGGCGGCCTCCACCAGGACTACGAGGAGTGGCTCGAAGGGCGCGCGGCCCATCCCGCCATCCGACTCCCCCTGCGCCAGTCCCACGCTTTCCGCGCG
>VGJL01000140.1 GCA_016867495.1 Candidatus Eisenbacteria bacterium
TGCCCCACCCTCGACCGCCTCGTTCATCGCCTCGAGCCCCAGCTCCTTCTCGAGGAAGACCTTCGCGGAGTCGTCGTACTGGAAGGCGGAGGCGTAGCGCAGGCCGGCGATCTCGAAGCCATGCTCGCGGAGCAGCCTCTCCGCGACCGCGCGCGAGGCGCCGCGATCGACATCGAACTTGATCGTCGCCTCGGGGAAGACCGTCGGATAGAGGTGGAGCCCCAGGGCGAGCGTGAGCGCGCCCAGCAGGACGAGACCCCCGAGCCGCAGCAGATCGGCGCGGGTGAGCCTGTTCGAGTCGGCCCGGCGATCGGTCATGCGAACACCTCCTTCTCGACCAGCTCGCAGATGATGTGGCCGGCGAGGATGTGGCCCTCCTGCACGCGAGGCGTGTCGTCCGAGTCGATCTGCAGGCAGAGATCGACGAGGCCCGGCAGGCTTCCGCCCGACCTCCCGGTGAATCCGACCGTTTCCAGACCGATCTCCCGCGCCTTTCGGATCGCCGCCAGGACGCTTTCCGACTTCCCGCTCGTCGAGATCGCGACGGCGACGTCGCCGCGGCGGGCGAGGCCGTCGAGCTGCCTGGCGAAGACGGCGTCGTAGCCGAAGTCGTTTCCGATCGCGGTGAGCGTGGACGTGTTGACGGTGAGGGCGATGGCCGCGAGCCCGGGGCGATCCTTGTAGAAGCGCCCAGCCAGCTCGCAGGCCAGGTGCTGGGCGTCCGCCGCCGAACCGCCGTTGCCGAAGAAGAGGACCTTCCCTCCCGCCTTCAGGCATGCGACCCAGGTCCCGGCGATGCGCTCGAGCAGATCGGCATCTTCTTCCAGCGCGCTGCCGACCCTCGCGCTCTCACGGATCCTCGCGAGAATCTCTTCCTTCCTGCTCATGCGACCTCCCGTCGGTTCGATGCGGCAAGGCGGATGACCGCCTCCGCCAGGTTCGACCATCCCATCCGCCGCTTCTGCTCTCTCACTCCCTCGGCCAGGCGCCCCTCGAGGCCCTCCGAGAAGTAGCGAGCGACTGCCGCCGCGAGAGCGTCCCGGTCCTCCGGAGGAACGAGCATGCCGGTCTCCCCATCGCGCACCATCTCCTCCAGTCCGCCCACGCGCGTGCAGACGACCGGCCTCTCCATCTGGAAGGCGACCTGGACGATCCCGCTCTGGGTCGCGGACCGATAGGGAAGGACGACAAGGTCGCTCGCCGAGAAGTAAGCGCCCACCTCCTCGTTGGGGACATAGTCCCCCCTCATCGTCACGATCTCCTCCAACCGATCCTCCTTCACGATCCCGTCGTAGTAGGCTCGGTCCTCGTAGAACTCTCCGAGCACCCAGAGGCGCGCCCCGGTCGCCTCGTGAATCCCCGGCATGGCCCGCAGGAGGAGATCGAGCCCCTTGTAACGGCGGATGTATCCGAAGAAGAGCAGCACGGGCCCTTCGCGGGGCCAGCCGAGGCGCCTTCTTGCGTCCTCTCTCGCCATCGGCTCGCCGAAGTGCGTGTAGAGCGGATGGGCGGCGATCTCCGCGGGGGCGTCGGGCCGGAACCGGCGCAGATCGGCGAGGACCGTCTTCGACATCACGATGAACCCATCGGCCGCCCCCAGCATGTAGCGGGTGAGCGGGCCGTCGAGCGGACGGCGCTCATGCGGAATCACATTGTCGCAGATGACGATCACCTTGGAGCCGCAAGCGGCCTTCACGCGGCGCGCGATCGTCCCGAAGCAGGGAGCGAAGAACGGGAGCCAGTACTTGAACAGGAGAGCGTCGGGCTTCCACGCGGAGATCTCGCGCGCGGCGGCGAACCAGGTCGCCGGATTCACGGAGTCGACGATCGGCGTCGCGCCGATCGGGACGGGATCCTCGCCTTCCTCCATCTGCGTCTTACCCGGAAAGAAGAGGGACGGGTACTGCCGGGTGAAGGAGAAGCAGCGCACCTCGTGCTGCTTTGCCAGCTCGGCGCAGAGCAGGGCATTGAACTGAGCGATCCCCCCCCGCATCGGGTAGGCGGTGCCGACCATCGCGAGCTTCAAGGCCCGCTCTTCTCTCCGTTTTCCTGAGGAACGGACCAGGTCTGCAGTCCCCTCTCCTCGAGGGCGAACGGGACGAGCGCTCCCCCCTCCCCCTCGAGCGCCCGGGCGATCGCCTGCTTCCGGTCGAAGGGACAGAAGCAGAGGAGGTATCCGCCGCCCCCGGCCCCCAGGATCTTGCCGCCCGTCGCCCCCGCGGCGCGGGCGACCTCATAGAGCCGGTCGATCTGGCCGCTCGTGATGGCAGGATCGAGGTTCTTCTTCTCGATCCATGCCTCATGAAGAAGCTCTCCGAATCCCTGGACTCTGTCTCGTAGGAGGACCGACTTCATCTCGAAGGTCAGATCCTTCATCCGGTCGAGGCTGTGCACGACCTTGGGGTTCCCCTCTCGATAGGAGCGCGTCTGGTTCTCGACGATGTGGGCCGAGAGGCGTGTGCCGCCCGTGTAGCAGAGGAGCATCGAGTACTCGAGCTCGTTCACCACCTCGCGGCGGATGCGCAGAGGATTGACGACCGTGTGATCGCTGAAGAACTCGATGAAGTTGAACCCTCCGAACGTGGCGGCGTACTGATCCTGGCGTCCCCCGGCGATCTTGAGGTCGAGCCGTTCGATCCTGTAGGTGAGCTCCGCAATCTCGTAGTTCGTGAGCGGTTCGCTCAACCATTCCCGGAAGAGGCCCACCAGGGTCGCGACGAGCGTCGATGAGGCGCCGAGTCCGCTTCCCGGGGGAGCGTCGGTGTGGACGAGAAGATCGAAGCCGCTCGGGAAGCCGACCGAGTGTCCGCCTCGCCTCGCGCCTGACCGCGCGAGGCTCACCTGGCGGAAGTGGTTCACGACCCCCTTCAGCAGGTCGAGGGAGCCGTCGATCGGCAGCTCCGTCTCGGCCGGATGCGTCTCGGAGATGTCGTAGTCGAGGCTCGTCAGAGAGAGGAGAGCGTCGTCGCGGGTGCGCAAGGTCGCGTAGACATACTTGTCGATCGTCGTCGAGAGCACGACGCCGCCCTTCTCCTCGGGATAGGGCGAGACATCGGTGCCCCCGCCGCAGAAGGAGATTCTGAGCGGGGCCTTCGCGCGAAGGATCATGGCAGGTCCATCTTCAGGGACGCCGCCCCGACTGTCAACGCGCGGCCGAACCGCCGCTCCCGCCGGCGCGGCGCAGCCGCGAAGCCGCCTCCAGACGCCTGCGGATCGGGACGAAATCGTGATCCGCGCGGCGAAGGCGCTCCGGCGTGCCGATGTCGAGGAAGAAGGCCTCGACCGGGTGCGCCCGAAGGCGCCCCTCTCTCGCCCAGCGCGGAAGATGCTCCCTCTCGAGACTCGAGCGCCCCTCGGGCAGATCGGCAAGCATGCGGCGCGGGAGGAGATAGATCCCCGCGTTGATCCAGCCCTCACCCGTCCGGCCCTTCTCCTCGAACTCGAGAATCGTTCCGTCTCCCCCGATTCGAAGGCCGCCGTAATCGGAGCGATCGGCCGTCCGGACGGCGACCACGATCCCCCGCTCGGCATCGGCGAGGGCCAGCACCCTTCCCGGATCGACCTCCGCGAAGGAGTCGCCGTTGGCGATCCAGTTCTGGTCCGCGGCGAGCGCCTTGCCCCGGGCGAGAGCCCCGCCCGTGCCCAACGGTTCCTCCTCGCGAAGAAAGAGGCGCCGGTCGGTCGCGGGCCCGAAGGCCCGCTCCACTTCGTCGCCGCCGTGCCCGGTAAGGAGGACGGTCCTGCGCGGGGCCGCCGGTTCAAGCAGCTCGAGATGAAAGCGAAGGAAGGGCCACCCGGCGACCTCGAGGACAGCCTTGGGGCGATTCGTGACGGGGCCAAGCCGCGTCCCGAGCCCGCCGCAGAGGAGAAAGGCGGCCCAATCTGGTGTTTCAGACGCCGCGGGCCGATCGCCTGCGTGATGCTCCGGAGTCTGGCTCATGGGAGCCGAAGTCTAGGAACGGAGGCGAGTCGGGTCAACCGGGATCGCCGATCGCATTGGCCACGGGATCCGATCTCGACTTGCGCGGCCGCTCGGCCCCGTTACAGTTCGGGAAGCGTCTCGTTGCGCCGGCGTGGAGAGGTAGGTCGACCGGATGCTCTCGCAGATCCTCTTTCTCCTCTTCGGTTCGATCCTGCTCCTGGGCTCGGGCCTGGGGATCGTCTGGCTTCTCGGGCCTCTCCGCCGCGCTCTGACGCCGATCGAGAGGATCCCGGTCGCTCTCCTGTTCTCGAGCGGGATCATAGGCGCATCGAGCCTGGTCGGGAATGGGATCGGGCTTGAGATCGGCGCCTGGTCGATCGCCGCGGTCGCGATCTCCCTCCTCTTGCTCGTCGCCGGACTGATCGCGCGGGCGCGCAGCCGCGGCGAGGCTCGGGCGGCGGCGGAGCCGTCGTCCTACAAGAGGATCGCCTTGGCCCTCGCCCTCGTTTCGTTCCTGCTGATGCTCCGCGACGGCGGGTCGCTCGGGCCCGTCCACGACTCGCTCGATTTCGTCTCGTTCGTCCAGGAAACCCTGCAGACGGGAGATCTCTCGCCCCGATCGGCGATCTACAGGGTCGCCCCGGACGCGCCGCCCGATCCGAGGCGCGGGAGCTTCCACACCGAGGTGGCCGCGATCTGCCGCTTGAGCGGGACTTCCCCCACGGAGGGCTGGCGCTGGCTCCCGCGGCTCCTCGCGCCGCTCGCCATCCTGGGCCTCTGCGCGATGTTCCGCCCCTGGCTCGGCGCGAGAACGGCCTGTGTCGCCGCGGCCATCTTCATCGCCGCGACATTCTTCAATCGAGACCGCTTCATCCAGAACATCGGCTACGCGAGCCGCTTCGGCTGGGTCTGCGGCTGGGCGGCGCTTCTCCTCATGGGACGGGGCCTCTCGCTGATCTCGCGCGGGACGCGCGCGGAGGCACCCAACGATTCTTCCGGCGGACGCGCCCTCCTGGTCGCCGGAGCTCTGGCGCCCATCCTGGTCTTGCCGGTTCACCTCCTCTCCGGCTTCCAGGTCCTGCTCGCGATGGGCTGCGCAACCCTGGCGGTGTGGCTCGACAGGGCGGGCGACAGACGAAGCAGGATGGCCGTTCTCCTCATGACCGCGGCCGGCGGCGCCCTGTTCCTCCCCCTCGCCGCGATGCGCGCGGCGGGATCGGCCGAGGTGTTGAATCCCGTCTTCGATCACCTGTACGGCGTCCTGCTCCTCGCCCCGGGCTGGCCGGTCCTCAGCCCGGCCTTCCTGACCGAGCGCTTCGGGATCTTGGGGACTGTTGGGACAGCCCTCGGCCTTCTCCTGATCCCCCTCGCGCGGAGGAGCCGGGAAGCGGCGTTTCTCGCCCTCTCCACCTTGGTGCCGCTCCTCGTCCTCTTCTTCCCCCCGATCGTCAAGCTGGTCCTCGCGGCGCACGCCCAGAGCGTTCTCTATCGGGTCATCCTGACGATTCCCTTCGCGGGCACCCTCGCGTGGATCCTCGTTCGGTCGCTCTCCGCCGTCGCGAGAGGCGCGGGATGGACAAGGCGGATCGGCGCGGCGCTCCTGCTCGGACTGATCGCCCTGAGCCTGATCCTGCAGGCGGGCGCGACGCGATCGGCCTGGGCGATTCCCGAGCGGCGGCGCGGAGACTTCCGCGAGAGCGCTCCCCTGGCGCGATCCCTGGAGTTCCTGCAGGCGAGGTTTCCCTCGGTGCAGACGATTCTCTCGGATCCGGTCTCGAGCTACTCGATTCCCGCCTACACGCGCCACGACGCGGTCGCGCCTTACCATCAGCACTCGTCCCCGTCGGACGCATCGGCGCTGCAGAGGATGCGCGACGCAGAGGAGGCGCTGAACGCCCATGTAGGGATCGAGCGGACCTTCGGCGTCCTGCGCCGATACGGAGTCGACCTGATCCTCCTGAACCAGAGCTTCCCGAGATTCCTCTCGTCCTACCAGGTCTTCATCTCTCCGCTCGTCTACGGCGAACAGCGGGCGAAGTTCGATCGGTCGCCGTCTCTCTTCGAGACGATCTACGACGCCGAGGGGGTGGTCGTCTATCGGGTCCGCCATCCCGACCCAGGCGAGGCGCTCCCGGGCGAGCCGCCGAATCCGTACCGGGTCGAGGATCCCGGAGGCGAGCCGATCCTCGGATGCGGCCCCGATCTCCTGCTGCGTTTCGAGGCGAGGCCGGGCCCGCATCCGGCGGGAGAGCAGATCCCCTTCGACATGGTCTGGCGGAGAGGAGATGCCCCATATCGGCTCCCCATCGTGTGCGAGATCAAGCTGCAGGCGGTGGAGAGACCGGCGGGATTCTCCACCCCTCTCCTAGGCAGGATCATCCGCGGGATCGTGGAGTGGAGAGAAGGCGTGAGGCTGCGCTTCGGCGCCCTCTTCCATCCCCTGGTCACCTTCTACCCCGACTTCCTCTGGGGTGCGGGCGAGACCTATCGGGACGAGTTCTGGCTGTCGGTCCCTCCGAAAGCGCGACACGGCCGCTACGAGATCTACTTCCGCATGAGCGAGCAGCCGCACGCGAGAATCACGCGCCTGTCGGAGATCCTCGGCAACGAGCTGGGACCCGAATGGCG
>VGJL01000141.1 GCA_016867495.1 Candidatus Eisenbacteria bacterium
CTCGGGCGAGGCCAGGATCTTCGCCGCCCATGTCTCGCGCGTGCGCGAGGAGACAGCAGTCTCCGTCGTCTTCACGAAAGGCGCTGGGGGCTTCGCGATCGGCGGCCCCGATCGCGGCATCCGCATCTGGGACTTCTGATCGGCTTGGCGCGCGAGACCGAGCCGTTTCCGCGCATTCGGTCCCGGTCCCGATCGAGACCCGGAGCGACCTGATCCCTTCCCGGGCCAAGTCCCGTTTCCTCCAACACCACCGGTGCGGGACACTCTGTTCTGTGAGATGATCGACGTCCGTCGGCAACGATGGAGGCAGGATGAAACGCGCACCGATCCAACCCGTCAAGGGAACCAGGGATTTCTATCCCGAGGCGATGGCGCAGCGGGTCTGGCTCTACGAGCGGATTCGCGCGGTCGCCAGGCGATTCGGCTACCAGGAGTACGAGGGCCCGATCCTCGAACCGATCGCCCTCTACGCCGCCAAGAGCGGCGATGAGCTGGTGAAGGACCAGGCCTTCGTCCTCACCGATCGCGGGGGGGAGGAGCTTGCGATGCGCCCCGAGCTGACCCCGACCCTCGCACGGATGGTCGCCCAGAGGCAGGCGCAGCTTCCCCGCCCGATCCGGTGGTGGTCCTTCGGCCCGTTCTGGCGGTACGAAAGGCCGCAGAAGGGACGCACGCGCGAGTTCTTCCAGTGGAACATCGACCTCCTCGGAACAGACGATCCGCGCGCCGATGCCGAGCTGGTGGCCATCGCCGTCCACTTCTTCCGCGAGGCCGGGCTGGCGGGAGGAGAGGCGATCGTCCAGCTGAACAACCGGCGTCTGATGGACGAGCGACTCGCCGCATCGGGGATCGACGGAGATGCGAAGAAGCTCGCCTACCGCCTGATCGACAAGCGGGAGAAGCTCGATCCCGGCGCGTGGGGCGAGTACGGATCGTCCCTCGGATTCCAGGCCGATCAGATCGCCGGCTTGAACGGGATTCTCGAGAACAAGGACTTGTGGAAGGACTCCGAAGAGCTCACGCAGCTCTTCGACCTCCTCTCGGCCTACGATGCCGCGGACACGGCGATCTACGAGCCGTCCGTCGTCAGGGGCCTCGACTACTACACCGGGACCGTCTTCGAGGCCCGCGATCGGGACGGGGAGTTCCGCGCGATCCTTGGAGGCGGCCGCTACGACAACCTCGTGGCCGACGTCGGCGGCGATCCCGTCCCGGGAGTCGGATTCGCGATGGGAGACGTGGTGATCTCGCTCGTCCTCGGCAAGTACGGCCGCCTGCCGTCTCCGCGTCCCGCCCCCGCGCGGGTCCTGGTCACCGTCTTCTCCCCCGAGATGGCGGGAGATTCCATCCGACTCGCGATGCGCCTGCGCGCCTCGGGCATCGACACGGAGGTCTACCCGGAGCCCGCGAAGATGGCGAAACAGGTCCGCTATGCCGATCAGATCGGGATCCCCTATGCGATCGTCCTGGGTCCCGACGAAAAGGCGGGAGGAGTCGTGGCCCTCAAGGAGCTGGCCACCGGCGAGCAGGTGGTCGCCACCATCGACGAGGCGGCCGAGCGGATGCGCTAGGCGAGCGGCTCAGGCGCGATCAAAGGGCTCTAGCGCTGCGCGCTCTCCTCGGCCCGCTCGGTGAAGAACCGCCGCACCATCCAGACGACCGTGCCGAGCGCGACAACGAGCAGGACAAGGAACACGATCAGCTGGTCCCAGTGCGTCCGCACAGGAGCCGCCCCGAGATCGGCCAGCTTGCCGATCATCATGTCGCGCACCCAGTGGCGCACGAGGATCATCGAGAGGATCCCCAGCGCGAGCAGCGCGACAGATGCCCGGAACGCGCCGAGCGACTCCGGTTTGGCCAGCGCGAGGGCCACCGCGACGAGAGCGAGGAAGATCCCTCCGAAGAGATGCATGGAGCGGACCGGATCTCCTCCGAGAAACGCCCCACGGATCGTCTCGGGAAGCGTGAGGAGGAACCAGAGCCCCACCAGGATCTGAACGAGCGTCGCGCCCGCGAACCAAGTCCTTCCGTAGCGGACCGCCCATGGGCCGAAGGAAGGATCCCCCTGCCGCAGCGCCCTCTGTCCCACTCCCATGATCCCCAGGCCCGCCACCGCGAGGGACGCGACGAAGAAGTGGAGAAAGCGCGGGATCAGAGTCGGCTCCCCCAGATTGAGCCGCGCGCCCGTCCGGTCCCCGACATAGAGCCACTTGAACTTCTCGGGGGTCTGCATGAGCGTGAGGTTGTTCGTGTAGATGAAACCGATCAGGAGGACCAGGAAGGCTGCGACCCAGGGGACCCAGACAAACCGCTCCCGCCGGATCGTGTCGGATAGCGACATGAAGTAGTGGCCATAGTAGGCGAGACAGAGGAAGCCGATCACCGCGATCCAGGGAACCGCCATCAGAATGCTCGACGTGTAGAAGAAGCGCCCATAGAGCACCTGGACGAAGAGGAGCGGCGCGACCCCGAAGGTGACTGCGGCCGGCGTGACGACCGGGAGCAGCTTGAAGATCGAGTCGGCCATCCGTCGATGGTGGGGCACGTTCCCCCTCCCGCGCGAGGCGGAGATCGCAGCCAGCACGCCTCCCCCGAGAAGCAGGTTCATCGCGATCAGGTGCACGAGAAACGTCACGAAGAGCAGGACGCGGATCAGCCAGATCGGCGCGGAGAAAGGAACGGCATCGGGAAGCGGCAGGATGGGGTTCATCGGCTTGCCTCCTGGACCGGAACGGGCGTGCTCTCCGGCGGGAATCCCCACAGGCTCGCGAGATAGTGCGCCAACGCCCGGCGTTCCTCGTCGGCCCCCATGAAGGGGGGCATGAACCCCTTCAGCTCATCCAGATTCTTGAGCTGCGCGCCGATGAAGCTCTCCCTCCATCCCTGGATCAGGGGTCGGATGCCGTTGTATCCGCCGACTGTGTGGCATGAGGCGCACTGGAAGCGGAAGATCTCCTCCCCTGCCTTGAGGCGGTTCGACGGCGTCACCTCGGCGACCGTCGCCCACCGGGCAAGCGGCAGGAATCCCGCCTCGTCGATCTGTTTTCGCTGCTGGGGCAGAATCCCGTTCGAGTACATCGTGCCATAGATCACGTAGGGCTTGCGGACCGCTTCCCTCACCCACTCCGACGTGCCGGTCACCGCGAACCCGACAACGAGGAAGAGCGCCGCCAAGGCCTGGCTGAAGCGGGCCGGGTTCCTCCATGCGAGCAGCCAGGTGAAGACCAGCAGGAAGAACGAGATCCCGAGCGACAGTCCCAGGAAGATGGTCACGGGGGGAGCCCCTCCGAAGGCGATCGCGCGGGCGGCCGCCGGGATCGCGAACAGGTACCAGAGGCCGGCGAGCGGCATGATCGTGAATCCCGCGAAGACCCACTTCGCCGCGTAGCGCACCTGTCGCGCGCGCATCGAGTCGGCCCGGATACCGGACGCCGTCAGCAGCGCGTAGAGCCCCGTCAGGGAGATCGCGACTCCAGTCCTCAGCAGGAGCGAGGAGAAGTAGCTCGGATTGAGGATGCCATGCCAGAAGTTCTGGGTCTCGAGCCAGCGGCCCGGGGTCAGCATGAAGGAGAGGATCCCGTTGATCACCACCAGGCTCATGTAGGCCGCGATGAAGTAGATCCAGCCCATCCGCAGATGCGTCTTGGGAGACAGCCGATCCCATCCGTAGTAGTAGATCAGCGCGGCGGCGATCTCGATCAGGAAGAAGCACCACTCGATCGCCCAGCCCCACACGAAGGTGCGAATCAGCAGGCTGGTTCCGCCCGGATGCGCCAGGGCGATGGCGAACCAGATCCCGACGCCCGAGACGGCGCCGAAGACGAGGGTGAGAAGGATGAAGAACCGGGCATGCCCCTTCATGTAGGCCAGAAGCTCCCTGTTCCCCTCGCGGAGCGCCTTTCGCTCGGTCAAGACCAGGAAGAGGCCGCCCCCGACCGCGAAGTGGGAGACGAAGACATGGGCGATGGCGATAATGGCGATCACGATCCCGCCGCCGAGCAGCGGGACCTCCCAGAGCGGGTAGTTCATCGACGCGCTCCTCCGCGCCCCCGTGCCGATGGGGCCGACAGAATCGGTGACGGGGGTATTAGACGGGTCTGCCGCCCGCGTGTCAATCGTCCGTGGCCTCCTCTTCCAAGACGAGGCAGGCGCCGGCTATGATGGAAGGCGATATCGCGCACTCCCGGAAACGGCCGCCAGGCCGGCCGGGGGAAGAAGGGAGGTGACCCGAATGCCGAGTTCCGATCTCCGCGGCAGATCATGTCGATGAGATGCCGCGGCCAGGCGCAGGTCTGCGCCTAAGACAGCGAACGAAACCGGAACGATGCGGATGCGGCGCATACCGGATTCGCGGTCGCCCCTCGCGACCCGATCCTGACGCGGCCCACCCCCCGTTTCTCTCCATGAGGTGACAATCCGCCGGGCCCCCGCCCGGCTGAAGGGGAACAGACGCGTGCCACCCAAAGACTACACCCAGATGTGGACTGATCTCGGCCTGGACCTCGAAGCCCATGCGGGCCTGATGAACGTCCTCGGATCCTTCTACACCGACATCTACCTGACCCAGACGAACCGGCCCAAGGGGATGGAGTACCTCGACTTCGTGATCTCCGAGGTCCATGGGCTGCGCATCGAGGAACTCCTGGCCGCCAAGGCCCAAGGCCGCAAGGTCATCGGCGCATTCTGCCTCTACGTGCCGGAGGAGATCCTCATCGCGGCCGACGCCGTCAGTGTCGGCCTCTGCGCGGGGGCGGACATAGGAACGGCGCAGGCGGAGCAGGTCCTTCCACGAAACACATGCGCCCTGATCAAGTCCTTCTTCGGCTTCAAGCTGGCCGGCCTCTGCCCCTATGTCGAGGCCTGCGACTTCGTCATCGGCGAGACGACCTGCGACGGGAAGACCAAGGCCTACGAGATCTTCAACCAGTACAAGGAGACGTTTGTCCTCGAGGTTCCGCACACCAAGTCGCCTGCCGCGACGAAGCTGTGGCGGAGCGAGATCGGCCGCCTCGTCGAGAAGGTAGAGACCGCGGCGGGCAAGAAGATCACGGCCGCGAACCTCCTGAAAGCGATCGAGACGGTCAACGCCAAGCGCGCCGTCCTCGGTCGCCTGAACCTCCTGCGCGCCGCCGATCCAGCTCCGATCTCGGGGAGGGACGCGCTCTTGATCAACCAGGTCGCCTTCTATGACGATCCCGTCCGCTTCACGAAGAAGATCGGAGAGCTCTGCGACGAGCTGGAGGCGCGCGTCGCCGCCCGCGAGGGCGTCGCGCCGAAGGGGACGCCGAGGGTCCTCCTGTCCGGCTGCCCGATGGCCATTCCCAACTGGAAGGTCCCCTTCCTCGTCGAGAAGAACGGCGCCGTCATCGTCGGAGAGGAGTCGTGCGTGGGCGAGCGCGGAACGCGCAACCTGGTCGATCTCACCGGCGTCGACATCTCGGATCGCGATGCCATCCTGGATCGGATCGCGGAGCGGTACTTCAAGATCGACTGCGCGGTCTTCACGCCGAACGCGGATCGCAATCTCCACGTCCGGGAGATGAGCGCCCGCAACCATGCCGGCGGAGTCATCCACTACGCGATTCAGTTCTGCACCCCTTACTTGATGGAGGCGCATGGAATGGAGCAGACCGCGCGGGAGATGGAGATTCCTCTCCTTCGGCTCGAGACGGACTACAGCATGGAAGACGCCCCGCAGCTCGAGACGCGGATCCAGGCCTTCCTGGAGATGATTCGGTAGCCGACATGCGCGCCGCGGGACTCGACATAGGATCGCGTAGCGTCGAGTTCGTCGTCATCGAGTCGGAGACCGGTCGGGTCGTCCACGAACGGGAGATCCCGACCGGTCCCGCGATGGCCGAGGAGTGTCGACTCCTGGTCGACGAAGCTCCGTTCGACAGGCTGCTGGCGACCGGGTACGGGAGGTCCCTCGTCGAGGTCTCCTTCGGCTTTCCCACCGTGACGGAGATCAAGGCGTTCGGGCGAGGCGCTCAGGCGGCCCATCCGGGTTGCCGGATGGTCCTCGATGTTGGAGGCCAGGACACAAAGGTGATCGCCCTGAACGGAGCCGGCAAGGTCCTGCGATTCGAAATGAATGATCGATGCGCCGCCGGCGCCGGACGCTTCCTCGAGATGACCGCGGCGGCCCTCCGCTACGAGATCGACGACTTCGGGGCCGCCGCGAGACAGGGAGCGCCGGGGACGGTGATCAGCAGCATGTGCGCCGTCTTCTCGGAGTCGGAGGTCGTGGGACTCATGACGAAGGGATCGCGGCGCGAGGACATCGCGCGGGCGGTGCACGACTCCTTGGCGCGCCGCATCGTCTCGCAGATGAGGCGAGTCGGCATCTCCCCACCGATCGTCTTCGCGGGCGGCGCCGCGCGGAACCCCTGCCTGCGCCATCTCATCGAGCAGGATATCGGTCAAGCCCTCGTCGTGCCCGAGGCGCCGCAGCGGATCGGAGCCCTCGGAGCCGCGATGCTGGCCGCGGAGGCCAGCGCTTGAGAGAGTCCTCTGCTCGCGCA
>VGJL01000142.1 GCA_016867495.1 Candidatus Eisenbacteria bacterium
TGGACGGTGGAATTGCGCGCGACTCGATCGGCCCTGGCGGAGAGTGATCAAGGCGCGGAGTGGGAGCGCACTCTGAGCGCATGCGACCGGCAGCGCGTGGTTCTGAGGAAGAGATAGAACTCGCGTTCCGAGTCCCCCCTCTTCGGTTCCTCTCCGCCGATGGCACGGAACGAGAAACCTCTCCCCCGCGCCACATAACTACTTTGGAAATAATGGGTTACCTGCCCTTCCCGCTTGCCGTCCGGAGTTCTCTCGCTTTCGGCGCTCGCTCTTCTTGTTTCTTGCCCGGAGGCGCCGGTCGCAGGTAAACTGGTCAATTGCCAGAGTATCATCAGTTTCTTTCTTGTTGCGGGGAGCGGTTCGGTCGATTCGAGTCGAGGCGGTCTGCCGCTTCGTAAGCAGTGAGCGAGTCGCGCCGATGATGCCCACCCTCAACGCCGGAGAATCGATCTTGTGAAATACAGGCTGTTCGCGACTTGGTTCTTCTGATTGACCTACCAAGGAGGTTCTTGCCATGAGGACACGGTCGGACACCGGACTCCTCCACCTGTTGGCTCGGCTTTCCCTCCTCCAGGTTCTCCTCGCCACTTCTGCTCTCTCGGCCCCCTGCCCGGACCGCATGAGCGGAGAAACCGTCCCGCGCAGCATTTCCGCCGAGGGAGGCTTGGTGGACCTTCGTATTCCAGAAAGCCTCTCCGAGCCGGGAGTCGTCGATCGTCTGATTCAGGAAAAGCGCTGGTGGAATCACCCGACGCTCTATGTCGATCAGCGCCGCCGCGAGGCCTACCAGACCGCCTTTCTCGAGATCGCGCTCCAACCTTCGATTGGAGAGAACCCCTTTCGTGACGCACTGGCCTTGGCGAACCGCTTCTCGCAAGGGACGGGCCGCATGACGGATCTCGCGGAGACGTTGGAAGCCGCGGCGGAACTTGTGTACGCCCGCCACGGCGTGCCCGGCGGAGCAGGGTATATCCATGGAGGCACCCCGCTCGCCGAATTCGCCAACGAGCTGAAGCACGGGGCGCGCCAGGTTCACGCGCTCGCGAACACGCCCGCCTTCACGCAGATCATGGCGTCGCTCGCCGTCGCCGGCGTGACCGCACAGGCCTTCGACCTCGTGGGCGGCGCGGCGACCCTCAGCGCGCTGAACCACGACGTCGCCTGGCATCGCATCGTGGAAATCGAACGAATCCTGCGCGAGGTGGAGCGCCAGCAGGGAATCCAGATCGACCCGGCGCTCTGGAGAGGCCTCGACGACGCGAAGACGAGCGTCATGGTGCTGCGCGATCGAGGCGCGGCGGGGGCCTTCGTCGTGAACCTCGACCAAAACAAGGACAAGTTGGTCGGAGATCTTCCGGTCCTCGCGCTCGGTCTGAAGACCGCGGGCGCCGCCGCTCTTGGGGGCCATACGTGGCTCGCCAACCCAAAGCTCCTTCCCTTTCTCATCATATACAAGGAGATCCAGGCGATCGCGGAGCAGGAAAAGGAGATCCATCTCGCATCCTCTCTCGCGATGATCCACGAGCTTCTCGGCAAGACCGCGCCGCGGGGCCCCTCGCCGCTCGTCGAGCAGGCCAGATGCTACGCCCAATACTCTTTCTTCGACCACATGCACCACTCATTCACCGGATCCTGGACGATCGGATTCAAGCGTCTCGTGAGCCGGAGCCTTCGAGAGTGGGGCGATTACTACAGGGACATGCGCGACCGAACGCTACGAAGTGTGAACCCGCCTCCCCTGCCGGCGGCGCTTGCGAGGGTTTCATGGGACTGGCCGGACTCGAGCGCGACCGGCGTCGTTCCCCTCGCCGGCGACCGCGCCGTCCTCTTCGTCTTCGACAACTCGGGAAGCATGAGCGAAAGGGTGGGCGGGGGCGGAGTTCGCCGGATCGACGCGGCACGGAATGCCCTCCATGCGGTCGTGCGGGAGGGGCAGGGCCTCTCGATCGATTGGGCGCTCATGGTTCTGAACGGGGAGCCGAATCGCCTCGTCGCCGGGTTCTCCCAAGATGTCGGTCGAATCGAGTCCGGCGTCGATGCCCTCGAGCCCGGGGGCGAAACACCTCTCGGAGAGACTCTTTTCGAGGCGCTCGAGGTGATCGACCGGACCTGCCCGTCGGGAGTCTGTCAGCTCGTCCTTCTCTCGGACGGGCTCGCCACGGACGAAGATGTCGCTCGGAAGGCGGCGGCCGAGATCAAGCGGAGGAACGATCTTCTCTTCCAGCACCTGAGTCCTCTTCCGGGCGGTCCCATGTTGTCGTTCTCTCCCGGATCCCGTGCGGGCAGCGAGGCGCATCGACTTCTGAACCTCCTCGTTTCCCCGGCTCTCGCGGCGAACGGCGCGGCGCCGTCGAAGGGGATCCGGTTCTCCCTCATCGCCTTCGACACCGAGCCGGAGGTCCAAACGGCTCTCAAGGCTCTCGCGGACATCGCGGGCGGGACGTTCTACACCGCCGCCGACGCGGCGAACCTCATCTCCGAACTTCGATCCGCGGTAATGGAGGACTACGATCTCGTCGCCCCGGGGGGGAAGGTCGTCGTTTCTTGGCAGGGTCGTCCTGCGTTTTCCGCCTCATCCGCGGCGGCGACCGTGTTCGTGCCTCCTCGAAGCCATGCGATGGAATGGGCGTTCGCAGGAGTCCTTCTTCTTTTCTGCTTGGCCCTCGGTGCGGTCCTCGTGCGCCGACACGGGATCGGCGTCTTTTCGCGAAGCGCCCCCGCTCTTCTCGAACTCCCCGAGAGCGAGGCCGCGAAATGGGGCCGCCTGGTCCGCGTGCGGGGCGCGCGGTTTCGGATCGGGCGGAGCCGCGAGATGGATCTTCGGCTTGCCGATCCACGTGTCTCTTTGTTCCACGCGGAGATCGTGCGCGAGAAAGACGAGCACGTTCTCGTCAATCGGAGCGAGACGAACCCGGTCCACGTGAACGGTCTTCCCGTGAAGCGTCGCGCGCTCGAAGACGGAGACATGCTGACCCTGGGGCGCGTCGCGATCCGGTTCGTCCGTCGCTCGAGGAGGCGTTCGAGATGAAGAAGCCGTGCGGGCCGCCCCGCTTCCCTCTCCTTCGCCGCCTCTCGCCCGTTGCTCTTCTCACGGTCGCGGCTTTCTCAGCGGCCGCGTATCTCGTTTCCTGCTCCAAAGAGGGACGGGACAACCCCCTCGATCCGGAGGGGAGTCGGGCGGGAGAGGATCCGTTCGCGCTTCGTGCGAGCCTATCGGGGAGCTGCATCGAGGTGACGTGGAACACGGTGGGGGTGATGGGGATCGAGGAGTACCGGGTGTATCGGAAGGAGGTCGGTGCGGCAGGATCACCTTCGAAGATCGCGACGGTGAGGGGCTCGGCGACGCGCTATCGGGACTGCGGCGTTCAGGCGGGGCGCCGCTATGAGTATCAGGTTCGCGCGGCGGATGGTCGGGGCCGGGAATCCTCGATGTCTTTCGTTCTTCCTGTCACGATCAAGGCGAATCCGATCGTCACGATCGCGGGCGATGCCGCGACGACGATGTACAGGAGCGTCTCGCTCGCGATCCAGGCGGCGGGCGGACAGACGATGCGCCTTTCGAACGAGCCGACGTTCACCGGGGCCGCGTGGCGGACGTTCGCGGGAACGGTCTCCGATTGGGAGCTGGACGGTGGGGAGGGGACCAAGCGTGTCTACGCGCAAGTGGTGTACGCGCCGGGGGACACGTCCACGGTGGTATCGGATTCGATTTCCCCCGCGGCGATCACGGGGGCGTCGCTGGTGCTGGAGGATGGCGAGGCCCGCGCGTGCGGCGACACAGTGTCTCTAACAGTGGGCGGAACCGGAGCGCACTCCTTCCGGATCGCGAACAACGCTGACAGTCTGTCATCTCAAGCCTGGAGCCCCTTCTCGGGGAGCTATTCACCGAGCGACGGGTGGGTACTCGAGCTGGGGACCGGTGCGCGAAGGGTATGGGCGGAGCTGGGGAACGACTTCTCGTCGGTGACGGTGCTGGATTCGGTGGAGGTGGTAGCAGGCGGGAGACCGGCCGCGCCGGCAGGTGTCGAGGCAACCCCGGACTGCGACTCGATCACCGTGACGTGGACCGCGGTTTCCACGGCGGACTCGTATCGCATCTACAGAGACGGCAGCGCGAATCCACTCGCATCTGTGGCATCTGCGTTGTGGACCGACCGAAGCCCGGGGATGACCTCGCACACGTATGAAGTCAGCGCTGTGAAGACGAGTTACCCCTTCGCGTGCCAAGAAAGTTCGAGGAGCCAGCCGACCTTGTCGGTGGCGACCTCGCGCTGCGACATGGTCGAGGTTCCTGCCGGTTCGTTCACGATGGGGAGCGATGCGAGCGAGGGGAACTCAAACGAGCGGCCCGAGCACATGCCGTACATCAGTGCGTTCTCCATCGACACATGCGAGGCGACGAACGCGGAGTATGCGGTGGCTTTGAACTGGGCGATTGCGAGCGGGAGGGCGTATTGGAACGGCTCGGACGTGGTCCGTTCTTCGTCGGACGCGACCATCTATCTTGAGGTCTCGTCTTCGTCCTGCCGGCTCGACCGATCGGGATCGTCGTTTGTGGTGCAGTCAGGGTACGAGCGGCATCCGGTGGTGGAAGTTTCGTGGTTCGGCGCGACGGCGTACTGCAACTGGCTGAGCGAGATGGGGGGCCTGGCTCTTTGTTATGACGAGAGCTGGAACTGCGACTTCAGTGCGAGCGGGTATCGGTTGCCGACGGAGGCGGAGTGGGAGAAAGCGGCGCGCGGGGCATCGGATGAGAGAGCGTATCCATGGGGGGACGAGGGCTCGGGCTGCAGTCGGGCGAACTACTATGGGTGCGGAGGAACGACGAAGCCGGTCGGTTCCTGCCCGTCGGGGAGGTCGCCGTACGGGTTGTATGACATGGCGGGGAACGTGTGGGAGTGGTGCAACGATTGGTACAGCAGTACCTACTACGAGGTTTCCCCGCCCACGGATCCGCGGGGACCGTCGGGCGGTTCCGACCGCGTTAACCGTGGCGGTTCTTGGAATACCAGCTTCGGCAATATCCGTTGCGCGTTTCGGAACTACAGCGACGTGCCGTCGCACACGAGTGGAAAGCTTGGCTTTCGTGTTGCTAGGACGAAGTTCCCTTAGCCCTGGTTCCTCTACCCCTTTGCGCCTGGCGGGGCGATGGTCGCAAATACGGGATGGAGACCTCAAGGAAGGGTGGAATGTGTGAGGGGGAGACCGTGAAAACCGGAGAAGAATCATCCCGCCGTGCGCGAGCCCACGTTCGGATCGTGGCGTTGCCGATCGCGGTGGGGATCGTATTCTTCTGCGTGGTTCCCGTGATCGTCTCCTGCGCGAAGGAGAACCGGGAGAATCCTCTCGATCCGGCGGGGACGCGGGCGGGAGAGGATCCGTTCGCTCTTCGGGCGAGCGTGTCGGGGAGCTGCATCGAGGTGACGTGGAACACGGTGGGGGTGATGGGGATCGAGGAGTACCGGGTGTATCGGAAGGAAGCGGGATCGAGCCAATCGCCTTCGAAGATCGCGACGGTGAGGGGCTCGGCGACGCGCTATCGGGACTGCGGCGTGCAGGCGGGGCGCCGCTATGAGTATCAAGTTCGCGCGGCGGATGGTCGGGGTCGGGAGTCGTCGCAGTCTTTGGTCGTGTCTGTGGAGATCAGCACGAATCCAATGCTCCTCATCAACTCCGGGGAGCGATACACAGCGGTCGAGATCTGCACGCTCTCCATTCTCGCGGCGGGGGCGGTTTCGATGCGAACCGAAACCGGCCCCGATCCCTCGGCTGCCGAGTGGCAGGCCTACGCGACGACCCGCCTGGACACCCTCTCTACCGGCACGGGCGCGAAGATCGTCTCCCTGCAAGTGAAGTACGGAGATGCCACAGTAAGCGCCGTTGTGCGCGACACAATCTTTCTCGATCAGAGTCCTCCGAGCCCGCCGGTTCTTGTCTCTCCATCCGACGGGACGACGGGGGTTTCTTTGCCGCCGAACCTGGTTTGGCAACGCTCGGTGGACGGAGAGGGCTCTCCCGTCGTGTACAACGTGTATCTGGGCGAGGGGAGCCCCGCAGCGCTCGTCGCCGCTGGTTTGTCCAATACGAGCCACACGACCTCCGGCCTGAGGAGAGCAACGGCCTACTCGTGGAAAGTGCTGGCGGTGGACGGCGCGGGAAACGCGGCCACGAGCGAGGTGTGGAGCTTCACCACGCAGGACGTTCCATCCGGGTTCGTTTTCCTCAACGCATTTCCTCCTGCGACGTTCACAATGGGGAGTCCGTCTTCGGAGCCGGGCCGGGATTCGGACGAGACGCAGCATCAGGTGACGCTGACGCGCTCGTTCTATGTTTCGCAGTACGAGGTGACGCAGTCGGAGTGGGAGTCGGTGATGGGTTGGAACGAGTCGGATTTTCGGGGTTCGAGTCGTCGGGTGGAGAACGTGACGTGGTTCGATGCGGT
>VGJL01000143.1 GCA_016867495.1 Candidatus Eisenbacteria bacterium
GTCAAGGTGCTCTCCGAGGTCCTCGACCGTCTCTTCGGATCGATCCCGGTCGAGACCGTCCACGGCCGGCACCTCATGCAGGTAGGAAGGACGCCGCTCTGCGGCGGCGCCCGGATCCGGAAGCGGTTTCTCGACGTCGCCGGCGCCCTACTCGGGGGCCTGGCGATCCTTCCCCTGCTTGCATCGATCGCTCTCGCGATCCGCCTCACCTCGCGGGGGCCGATCCTCTATAGGCAGCCGCGCATAGGTCGGGGAGGGCGGCCCTTCACCATGTTCAAGTTCCGCAGCATGATCGTCCACGAGGAGGACGAGGACCATCACCGCTACCTCGAGAGGTTTCTCCGCAGCGGGGCGGCGGCGGGCATCGACATCCGGGGGCGGCCGGTCTACAAGCGGGTCGACGATCCGAGGATCACGGCGGTGGGGCACATCCTGCGGCGGACGAGCCTCGACGAGCTGCCTCAGCTCTGGAACGTCCTGCGCGGCGAAATGAGCCTGGTCGGCCCCCGCCCCTGCCTTCCTTTCGAGTATGATCTCTACGAGGACTGGCAGCGCAGGCGCCTGGACGTGACTCCCGGGATGACGGGGCTCTGGCAGGTGACCGGGCGCTCCTGCGTCACCTTCGAGGAGATGGTCTTGCTCGATCTGTTCTACATCGGAAACTGGTCCTTCGCCCTCGACATGAGGCTGCTGTTCAGGACCGTGCCCGTCATCCTCTTCGGGAAGGGCGGCCTCTAGCATGGCGAAGGGGGTGTTGAATGTCGCCGTCGTGGGATGCGGCTACTGGGGCCCGAACCTCGTCCGCAACCTCTTCGAGAATCGGCTCTGCAACAAGGTCGTCGCGTGCGATCTGGTGCCGGCGAAGCTCCAGAGGATCGCGCTCCGCTATCCGGCGATCGAGGTGACGACCGACTTCGATGAGGTCATCGGGCGGCTGGACGTCGACGCGGTGATGATCGCCACGCCTCTGTCGACCCACTACGACCTCGCGTTGCGGGCGATCCAGCGCGGCAAGCACGTCTTCGTCGAGAAGCCGTTCGCTGCCTCCAGCGAGCAGGCCCTGCGCCTCATCGAGGAGGCGGATCGCCGGCGGCTGACCCTCATGGTCGGGCACACGTTCCAGTACAGCCCCCCGGTCATCAAGATCAAGGAGATCCTCGACTCCGGAGAGCTGGGGGAGATCTTCTACGTCAGCTCCACTCGGGTGAATCTGGGTCTGCATCAGAAGGACGTGAGCGTCATCTGGGATCTAGCCCCTCACGATCTCTCGATGATTCTCTACTGGTTCGAGCAGACGCCTGTCGAGGTCCTCGCGACCGGGAAAGACTTCGTCCAGAAAGGGATCCCGGACGTCGCCTTCCTCTTCATGCGCTTCGCCTCCGGGGCGATCGCTCACGTGCAGGTCAGCTGGCTCGCCCCCTCCAAGCTCCGCCGCACGACGATCGTCGGCGACGCCAAGATGCTCGTCTACGACGACACGGAGCATCTCGAGCAGGTGAAGATCTTTGACAAGGGTGTCAACTTCAAGGATCCGGACACGTTCGGCGAGTATCAGCTCTCGTACCGCACGGGGGACATCGTCTCGCCGAAGCTCGAGTCGTTCGAGCCGCTGCAGGCCGAGATCGCCGACTTCCTGGGCGCCGTCCACTACCAGCGCCGGCCCCGCAGCGACGGCACCGTCGGCCTGCGCGTCGTGCAGGTGCTCGAGGCGGCGGAGCGCTCTCTCATGAACTCGGGTCACATCGAGGTCCTGTCGGCGGCGAGGAGAGCCTAGCCACGACTCGTCTGCCGCGCACGGCGATGCCAGGAGCGGCGCATCTTCTCCTTCTCGGCGCGGTTCTCTTGTCCGCGTCTGCCGCGTGTGGCGCGACGCGGATCGCGGACGGGCTCCTCGGCTTCTACGATCTCGAGCGCTACAGGATCCACCGATCGACCGACCTGCCGAGCGGCGGGATCTTGCCCTTGCCCGATCCTCCCCAGAGCGGGGGACGGCCGATCCTCCGCGGGGCGGCCTGGAGAATCGATGCCGCCAAGGCGAGGCGCCCGACCGCGGAGGAGGAGGGCGATGGGGCGACGATCTGCGAGGGGACGCGCTCCAGGGTCGAGGCCGACATCCTCTGGCCGCTCGGGCGGGGCTTCAGGGTCGCGACCGCCGGCCGCCTCCTGACCGGCGGGTGCGGCGCGTGGGAGAGCGCCTGGCTCGAGCGCAACCTGGCCTGGTCCTCGAGCAGTGTGGAGATCCTCGTGGGAGCGGCGCGCTCCTTCTGGGGGGACGGATCGGAGGGCAGCCTCCTGCTCGGCCGCACCGCCCCTCCCCATGAGATGGTCCGCCTGCGCAGCGTCCGTCCCTGGGTCCTCCCTCGGACGCGGTCGCTGGGGCGCTTCCACGGCTCGATCTTCCTCGCCTATCTCGACGACGCGCATCGCAGGATACCGTACCCCCTCTTGCAGGGGACGCGGCTCGAGTGGGAGCCGGTCTCTTGGGCGCGCCTCTCGGCCTCGAGGACCATCCTGATGGGGGGCGCGGGGCGAACGGAGAAGCTCAAGGGCGGCGATCTCTGGGACATCTGGTGGGCGCGCGACGAGAATCGCAGGGGAGCGCGCGATCACAGCGACACCGACCAGAAGGCGTCGTTCGGGATCGAGATGAGGCTTCCCCGGATGGGCGGCGCCCCGCCCTGGCTGCGCGGGGCGCGTCTCTTCTACGAGTACGCGGGAGAGGACGCCTTCAAGGGGCCCCTGCCCACGGCGGTGGCCCACCAGATGGGGGGAGCGATCGATCTGGCGGACTGGATCATCCTCGGAGAGGTCGCCGAGACGGTCGACGACGCGAACTACTGGTACACGAACCACACGGTCTATGGCCCCGGCTCGTACTACTACCACGGCTACGTCATGGGACATCCCATGGGCCCCGACGGCGTTTCCGCACACCTGAGGATCGCGAGTCCGAGCCTCGGCGGAAACAGCCTCCTCCTCTGGCTGAGGGGACGGAAGCACGTGGATCGCCGGAGCGAGGCCGGGTCGTGGTGGGAAGAGGGGCTCGGCTGCCATCTCGGCCGCGCCATCGGCGACAACGCCCGCTTCGAGATCGGAGTCGAGTCGTTTCGCCGGGGATCCTCCGGCGCCGAGTCTCAGGATCCGCCCATTCGGTGGCGCGGGTCGCTCGGCGTGCGGTTGGGCGCTTCCCCCCGCCCGCATTGACCCGGCTGCGGGCGCCCTGGTAGCCTCAGCTTCCATCGTTACCCCGGGGCCGGACTCTCGGTGCCGGATGCGAGAGGGAGGGTTTCGATGCCCGAGATGGCGAAGGCCTACGAGCCGAAGAGCTTCGAGGGCCGCTGGTACGAGCGATGGGAGCGCGAGGGGGCCTTCCGCCCTTCCGGGGACGCCGGGCCGGGGACCTTCACGATCGTCATCCCCCCGCCCAACATCACCGGCGGGCTGACGATCGGCCATGTCCTCAACAACACCATCCAGGACGTGCTGATCCGCTGGCACCGGATGAAGGGCCACAACACCCTCTGGCTGCCCGGCACCGACCACGCCGGGATCGCCACCCAGAACGTCGTGAAGCGCGACCTGGAGACCAAGGGAGTCTCCCCGGATCAGATCGGACGGGAGGCCTTCGTCGCGGAGGTCTGGAAGTGGAAGAAGGCCTACGGGGGGAAGATCACGCAGCAGCTGCGCCTCCTGGGCGCATCCTGCGATTGGGAGAGGGAGCGCTTCACCCTCGACCCGGGTCTCACCAAGGCCGTTCTGGAGGCGTTCCGCCGCCTCTTCAAGAAGGGGCTCATCTACCGCGGGAGCTATCTCGTCAACTGGTGCATCGGATGCCAGACGGCGATCTCGGACGAAGAGGTCGAGTATGACTCGCGGGACGACCATCTCTACTACGTGAAGTACCCGGTCAAGGGTCTGGAGCGCTCCGTGGTCGTCGCCACGACCCGTCCCGAGACGATGCTGGGCGACACGGCGGTGGCCGTCCATCCCGAGGACGCCCGCTTCGAGCCCCTCAAGGGCAGGACCTTGATCCTGCCGATCCTCCTGCGCGGGATCCCTCTCGTCGAGGACGGGATGGTCGACCGCGAGTTCGGAACGGGGGCCGTGAAAGTGACGCCCGGACACGACCCCGCGGACTTCGATCTCGGCCGCAGGCACGGGCTGCCTTCGATTTCGGTGATCGACCGAAACGGCCGGATGACGGAGGAGGCGGGGCCCTTCTCCGGCATGGACCTCCTCGAGTGCCGGGCGAAGGTCGTGGAGGAGCTCAAGCAATCGGGGCTCCTCGAGAAGGTCGAGCCCTACTCCCACTCGGTCGGGACCTGCCACAGGTGCGGGACGGTGGTCGAGCCGATGATCTCGGAGCAGTGGTTCGTGCGCATGGCTCCGCTCGCCGAGCCGGCCATGCGGGCCGCGCGGGAGGGGAAGATCCGATTCGTCCCGCAGCGATGGGAGAAGGTCTACCTCCACTGGCTCGAGAACATCCGCGACTGGTGCATCAGCCGGCAGCTCTGGTGGGGCCATCGGATCCCGGTCTGGTACTGCGAGGGAGGGCATCTCTGCCTGAGCGGGGAGGAGACGAATCCCTGCCCGGAGTGCGGCTCCACGAAGTGGCGCCAGGAAGAGGACGTGCTGGACACCTGGTTCTCCTCGTGGCTCTGGCCCTTCTCGACCCTCGGCTGGCCCGACGAGACCGATGACCTCAAGACTCACTATCCGACCGACGTCCTCGTGACCGGCCCCGACATCATCTTCTTCTGGGTGGCGAGGATGGTCATGGCGGGATACGAGTTCATGGGCGAGATCCCGTTCCACACCGTCCACTTCCACGGGCTGATCCGCGACGAGCAGGGAAGGAAGATGTCGAAGTCCCTCGGGAACTCGCCCGATCCGATCGACCTGATCGATCGCTGGGGGACCGACGCGCTGCGCTTCACGATGCTGATGCTCACCCCGACGGGGACCGATGTCCTCTTCGGCGAGAGGAAGATCGAGGTCGGGCGTAACTTCGCCAACAAGCTCTGGAACGCCGCCCGCTTCGCCTTGATGAACCTCGGGGACGGCGACGCTCTCGCGCCCACCCTCGCCGGGGACCATCTCGCCGATCGCTGGCTGTCCGCCCGTCTCCACCAGGTCTGCGGAGAAGCGAGCGCGGCCCTGGAAGAGATGCGCATGAACGATCTCGCCCGCGTCCTCTATGCCTTCACATGGAACGACTTCTGCGACTGGTACCTCGAGATCGCGAAGGTCCGGATGGCGGAGGGGGGCGAGGAGGCGCGGCGCGCAAGGGAGGGGATTCTCGCCGGGTTGGACGCGATCCTCAAGCTGCTCCATCCCCTCATGCCCTATATCACGGAGGAGATCGCTTCCCACCTTCCGCTCTCGGGGAAGATGCTGATCGTCTCTCCGTGGCCGCGCGCGGAGGACCAGCCGTTCGACGCGCCGGCCCTGACGCAGTTCGCGTCGCTGCAGGAGCTGGTGGTCGCGGTCCGGAACCTGAGGAGCGAGATGAACGTCCCGCCGGGGAGAGAGGCCGATGTGACGATCCGCGCTTCGGGCGAGACCGAGCGCCTCGTTCGCGGCAACGAGGCGATGGTCCGTTCCCTGGCCCGGGTCGGCGGGCTCACCCTGGGCGCCAACGCGCCGAAGCCCGCCCATGCCGCCTCCGCGGTCGTGGGGGCCTCGGAGGTCTTCGTCCATCTGGAAGGGCTGATCGATCTCCAGGCGGAGCGGGCGAGGCTTCTCCGCGAGGCGGAGAGGATCGAGAAGCAGATCGCCGCCTCCCAGCGCAAGCTCGCGAACCAGGACTTCCTGGAGAAGGCCAAGGCGGGCGTCGTCGAGGCCGAGCGGGCCAAGCTCGCCGAGATGGAGCAGTCGTTCACGAAGCTCAGGTCGGCGATCGCGGTCCTTGAGGGAGACTAGCTCCCGTCCCCAATCCGGGGAATAAAGGATCCGCGGCCGAGGTAATACCCCCGAAAGGAGGGACGATCATGCGTACCCTGCTCGCTCTGTTGCTCGGGATGCTCCTCGTCTCCGGCGCGATCGCGCGGGAGGTTCACCTCACCGTCTACAACAACGACCTGGGGCTTGTGCGCGACGTCCGCGAGCTCGACTTCCCGTCGGGCCGCGGGAGCGTCTCGATCGTCGATGTCGCCTCGCAGATCGACCCGACCTCCGTCCATCTGAAGTCGCTCGGACGCGAGGGAGGGATCACGGTCATCGAGCAGAACTACAGGTACGACCTCGCAAGTCCGGAGAGGATCCTCGAGAGGTATCTGGACGCCGAGATCGAGGCGATCCTCGAAAAGGGGGATCTCCACTCGGGGACCCTGCTCTCCTTCACGGGGGAGCAGATCGTCCTCAAGGGATCGAGCGGCCTCTCGATCCTGGAGAGGGACAAGATCATCGATCTCCGCTGTCCG
>VGJL01000144.1 GCA_016867495.1 Candidatus Eisenbacteria bacterium
AGCGGAGGCGAAGCCTATCGGGAGTGGATCCGCTCGATGTGGCGCCCTCCCGAGTGGTTCCCCGGGGCGCTCGTGCCTCCCGACTACATCTTCAACGCGACCGTCTACCTCAAGGGCGCATGGGTCCTGCACATGCTACGCGGTGTCCTGGGCGACCGCCTCTTCTTCCAGGGTCTGAGGAGCTGGGGCGAATCGCATGCTTTCGCCAATGCGACGACGGAGGACCTCGTTTCCCTCTTTCAGGAGGTGTCGAACCGCGATCTCGGCTGGTTCTTCGATCGATGGGTCTATGGAACGGGCATGCCGGCCTATGACCTCTTCTGGTCGCTCGCGGCGGGCGACTCGTGGCCGATCCTCGAGCTGCGCGTGGAGCAGATCCAGCCCGAGCCTCCCTTCTCCATGCCCATCGAGATCGAGATCCAGGATTCCGAGAGAACCTATCGCGTCTCGATCCAGGACAGCCTGAGGAGCCAGACATTCCGCATCCCCGTGAGGCTCGCGCCGGCGGCGATCCGTTTCGATCCCGACGACTGGATCCTGAAGGAGCTGCGCATGGTGGTTGGCCCGGCTTCGATCGCCGGCGCAGGCGAAACGCGAGTGCGTCTCGCCCCCTGGCCATCCCCCGGCAGGCCTCCATTCACGATTCCACTGGGCGCCTGCCCCGCGGGCTCTCTGATAGAGGTTCTCGACCCGCTGAGCCGAAGGGTCTGGTCTCTCAGGAACCCCGGCGTACAGGAAGTCCTCTGGGACGGTCGCGACGACGAAGGCCGCCTCGTCTCTCCCGGCATCTACTTCGTCCGCCGCCCCGCCGGCGACACGCGCGGGCAGGGACGGATCTGCGTCATTCGCTGAGCCTCTGTCGCGACGCTGAGCCTCGAGAATCCCGCGGACTCCTCAGACATCGAGGCGCTGTTCGGGCCAGGTTGCGGATGCTTACTTCAGATGCTAGATTGGAGTGAGCAGATTCAACGCGGAACTCTCCCCTCTCGGAGGCCGCCGTGCGGGCCGGATCGCGATCCGGCGATGGGATCGGGCGGGGGCGTTGGCGCGGCGTCTGGACACCACGAGGAGTTCGAGCAGTATGAGCGATACCGAGGGCGCCCTCAAGGGGAAGAACTACGCGATCCTGAAGAAGCGAACGCTGGTCGAGGGCGAGGACGCGATCCTGGAGTATGTCGTCGATGCGCCGCTCATCGCGCGCCACGCGCAGGCCGGGCAGTTCGTGATCCTCCGAACAGCCAACGAGGGGGAGCGGATTCCCCTCACGATCGCCGCGTACGATCGGGAGGCGGGCACGATCGCCCTGATCGTTCAGATCGTCGGCCTCTCCACTCGCAAGATGGCGGAGCTCGAAGCGGGCGACGCCATACTCGATCTCCTTGGCCCCCTGGGCACCCCGATCGAGGTCAGGCGCCACGAGAAACCGGTCGTCTGCATGGGCGGCGGCGTCGGGATCGCCCCGATCTGGCCCAAGGTGAAGGAGCTCTACGACCTCGGCAATCACGTGATCACGATCATCGGCGCGCGGACCAAGCGCCTCCTGATTCTGGAGGAGGAACTCCGAGCCATCTCGACGGAGATCCATGTCACGACGGACGACGGCTCATACGGACGTAAGGGGTTCGTGACGGGTGTCCTGCACGATGTGCTCGAGCAACGCGAGGGAGAGATCGCCGAGGTGATCGCCGTCGGTCCCCTTCCGATGATGGAGGCCGTCGTCAAGGAGATGGCCGGCAAGGGATTTCGCGACGCCTACGACCCCTCGCTTGAGTACGACCCCTCCCGGATCCCTTGCATCGTGAGCTTGAATCCGATCATGGTCGATGGAACCGGGATGTGCGGCGGCTGTAGGGTCAGCATCTGGGATCACGCGAAGGGCGAGTATCAGGCGCGCTTCTCTTGCGTGGACGGCCCCGCCTTCGACGGCTACGCCGTCGACTTCGCGGGCTTGAATAGGCGCAATCGGCAGTACATCAGCCAGGAAAGGGTCGCTAGACGCGATGGATCGGGAGCAGGCGCGTAAGGAAGCCCTCAAGCAGAAGACGAAGTCGCCGATGCCGATGCAGGACCCCGAGGTCCGGGTCCACAACTTCTCATCGGTCGAGCTCGGCTACACGCCGGAGATCGCCTGGACCGAGAGCAGCCGATGCATCGCATGCAAGGACCCCCGCTGCGTCCCCTATTGCCCCGTCGAGATCGACATACGCGCGATGATGGACGCCGTCCGTCTGGAGAACTACGAGGAGGCCTTCCAGGTCATCTGCCGCTCAAACCTATTCCCCGCCATCACCGGCCGCGTCTGCCCGCAGGAGAGCCAGTGCGAGATGGTCTGCGTGCGGGGCGTGAAGGGCGAGCCCGTGGGCATCGGATTCGTCGAGAAGTTCCTCGCCGATTGGGCGCGGGAGCGCGGCATCCGGCCCAAGGCCGACATGCTTCCGCCGAATGGGAAGACGATCGCCATCATCGGCTCCGGGCCCGCCGGCATGTCGGCGGCGGCCGATCTGGTCAGGCTCGGCTACGGGGTGACGATCTACGAGGCCCTGCACAGGCCGGGAGGAGTCCTGATCTATGGGATCCCCGAGTTCCGCCTCCCGAAGGCGATCGTGGATTACGAGATCGACAACCTGCGAGCCCTCGGAGTCGAGATCGTCCTGAACACCCTGGTCGGGCGCACGATCACGATGGACGAGCTGATCCAGGACTTCGATGCGATCTTCGTCGGCACCGGCGCGGGCCTTCCCTACTTCATGAACATACCGGGCGAGCAGCTCAACGGCGTCTACTCGGCGAACGAGTTCCTGACCAGGGCGAATCTCATGAACGCCCGGTCCTTCCCGGAGGCGCCGACCCCGATCCACCACGGAAAGTGCGTCGGAGTCGTGGGCGGCGGGAATGTCGCGATGGACGCCGCGCGGGTCTCGAAGCGTCTGGGCGCGGAGCAGGTGGACATCATCTACCGCCGCACGCGAGACGAGATGCCCGCGCGCCGCGACGAGATCCACCACGCGGAGGAGGAGGGGATCAACTTCCTCTACCTTCACGCCCCCGTCGCCATCTATGGGGACGAGGAGGGCTGGGTGAAGGAGGTCGAGATGATCCGGATGGAGCTCGGCGAGCCGGACGACTCGGGCCGCAGGCGCCCCGTCGTGGTCCCGGACTCCAACTTCCGCAGACCGTACGACGTCCTTGTCATGGCGATCGGGCAAGGACCGAATCCGCTGCTGGCAAGGCTCACGCCCTACCTCAAGACGAACAAGTGGGGGCAGCTCGTCATCGACCCCAAGAAGCTCTCCCTGGACGGGAAGGAGGCGGCCGTCGCGGCCGGAGAAACCCCCCCGGAGATCCCGATCATCTGCGCTGGAGGGGACATCATCGGCTCCCAGGCCGGCGCGGGCGGGACCGTGATCGCCGCCATGGGACACGGGAAGATCGCGGCCCGCACGATCCACGAGGCCCTGCAGGAGCGCCCGCCCAAGAGCGGGACCGCGCCATCGGCAGACGCCTGACCGCGAGGACGCCGTCGGCGAGGCCGAACCTGGTCGCGTGCGGAGGAAAGGGATCGGGTAGCCAATCGATGCTGAGGCGATCTCTGATTCTAGTCCTCCTCGCCGGGCTCTGGGGGCAGGCTCACGCCGCGCTTCTCGAGGGACGGGTCATCGATCAGGAGAGCAAGCAGCCGGTCGGCATCGCCGCGGTCTTCGTGGGAACCATCGCGCGCACGGAGACCGATGCGTCGGGTCAGTTCCGCCTCGACGGTCTGCCGCCGGGAGAGCAGATTCTCCGCGTCGAGCACGTGGGGTTCGAGCCGTGGAAGAGAACGATCGTCCTGAGCGACGAACGCTCGCTCAAGATCTCCGTCCGGCTCCAGGCCAGGATCGCCACCCTCGAGCCGGTCGATGTCACATCCGCGCGGCCCGATCCCTCCGTTCCCCAGAGCAAGAGGACGCTGACCGGTGTGACGATCCGGCGCTCCGCCGGGACGGTCGCGACCGATCCGCTGCGCGCGATCCAGTCGCTCCCCGGGGTCGCCGCCGCGGCGGGGGATGACTTCTCCGACCGCTACGTCGTGCGCGGAGGAGAGCCGGAGGAGAACCTCGTCCTCTTCGACGGTTTCCCGTTGCTGCAGCCGATCCACCTCGAGGGCTTCACCTCGGTCGTCTACGACGACCTGATCGGTGGCATCGAACTCTATCCTGGAGCGCTTCCGCCTCGATTCGGAAACGCGCTCTCGAGCGTGACGCTCTTGAGCCCCGCCCAGCCGAAGAGAATGCGCGCGTACTTCCGCTACGATCTGGGATCGGTTGCCCTGGGAGGCGAGATCCCTCGCGGAGAGGCCTCGGTTCTCGGCGCGGGCCGGATGAGCTTCTACAACCTCCTCTTGCAGCGTCCGCCGGACGTGGAGGATCGCAGCTTCCAGGACTTCTCGGCCAAGGCGACGCGCCCCGTGGGCGCGCTCGTAGGCTCCGTGACGGCCGTCGCCTCGCGCGACCGAGAGACTGGCAATCTCGATCGCTCGGCCGACTCCTACCTGCTTGGCGTCCGTCTGGGGAGCAAGCCTGGGCCGAGGATGGCCCGGGTCGGACTCTCCCTCTCGGAACGCGATCGCTCGACCAGCTTCCGCGGCCCGGACGACAGGGTCTCTGAGGAGACGGTCGCCGAACTCCGTCGCGCCCTGGCGTCGTGCGAGATCGTCTGGGGATTCAGCTCCTCGTTCCAGACCAGGCTGGATGCCGAGGTCAGCCGAGACCGTTTCTCCGGGAAGAGCTTCATCGCTGTCCAGGACCGCGTCCCCGATCTCGCGCTCGCGAAGGACGAGGGGGGCTTCGTATCGGCGGAGGGAACCTGGAGCGCGAGGGCGTTCGCCGTCTCCGCCGGCGGCCGCCTGGAGAGGATTCCATTCACCAAGGGAAGGAAGGGATCGCCCTACGCCTCGCTTCGCTTCCGCGGACTGAAGCGAGTCACACCTGGAGTCGGCTGGAGAATCGTGAGACAGAGCCCCTTCCCCCTCTACGACAACCCCGTCGTCGCCGGGCTTCCCCTGGAGCCGACATCCCTCCTCAAGGCGGGCAAGGGCGAACTTCCGCCGAGCGCCGCCGAGCATCTCTCCGCATCGTGCGAGTTCGAACTGCTCTACGGCTTCGGAGGCGCGGTCGAGATCTACAGGAAGCTCTATGGCAGCCTCGCGCGCTGGGATGACCCGGCCGGTCCCGCCCCCGGGCAGATCCACGGCGACGGGAAGGGGAAGGGAGAGGGGATCGAGATGACGCTGCGGCGTCCTGCGGGTCGCTATGCGACGGGTTGGGTCTCCTACTCCATCTCGAGGACGCGCAAGAAGGAGGGACCATCAAAGGCCCTGCGGCCCAGCGATCACGACCGGCCGAGAATGGGGCAGCTCGCGCTCGAGGTTCCTATCACGAGCGGGACGATCATCTCCGCTTCTTATCGGATCTCCTCGGGCCGCCCCTACACACCCGTCGTCGGCTGCGAGGGTCCGTACAACCTCATCAAGATCCCGGCCGACGAGGCCAACGGCGAACGCCTGCCCGACTACCGCAGGCTCGACGTCAAGCTCGAGCACCGTGTCTACGGCGACCGGAGGGACGCCTTCTTCTACCTCGATGTCCTGAACGTGCTGAACCGCCACAACCTCGATGATGTCGCCTACGGGTGTTTCGGCGGCCGCCCATACCGCATCTACAGCCAGGGCGTCAGGATCACCCCCGTCGCCGGCTTCGGCGTCTACTTCTGACCCATGGCGCCCCGGATCCGCGGCGCGAAGTCCGCTCACGGATTGCCCAGAACACTCCTCCAGGCGGCGGGCACGCTGTCGGTGGCCCTTGGGGTCGTGGGGATCTTCGTGCCCCTACTACCTACGACTCCCTTTCTTCTGCTGGCCGCCTATTGCTATGGCCGCAGCTCGGAGCGCTTCCATCGCTGGCTCCTCGAGAACCGCTGGTTCGGGGAGTATGTCCGCGACTACCGGGAAGGCAGGGGACTCCGCCGAAGGGAGAAGGCTAGGGCGCTGTTCGCGCTCTGGTTGACGATCGGGATCGGGGTCTGCTTCTTCGCCTCCGCCTGGTGGCTCAGGCTGCTCCTCATCGGAGCGGCGACCGGGGTGACGATCCACTTGCTGCGCTTGAGGACATGCGAGAAGGCCACCCCCCACCAGATCCGCCTCATGGAGCCGCGACAGGGCGAGGTCGGGAACATCGAGAGGGAGTAGCGGGACGCCCGGTCCATCGGTCCCGGGCCAGGCGCCGGCTCCATCTCCCGCCGCGCAACGCGGCAAGCAGCAGAAGACCCGGCTGGAGTTATCGGCCTCTCGTGCGGCGGATCGGGGGGGGGCGCAACCACGCGCAGGCTGCTCTGATAGACTCGTCCGCCCTGTCTCAG
>VGJL01000145.1 GCA_016867495.1 Candidatus Eisenbacteria bacterium
GAGGTTCACCCGCCAGGACCTGGCCGGCCTCCTCGTGCGCCTCCACGCCCATGACCTGGAGGCGACCAAGGTCGCCTGAGGAGGTATGGAATACGTCATCGAACTTTCGGGCTGGAGTACTTAGGCCATCGCGATCGCCCCGAAGCTGACGAGGGAATCGGTCTCCTCCTCGATCGCTTGCCCGTAGTCGAGCACGCGTCCCCGCGCGCCGGGCATCGCTTCGAGCATCGTGAGGATCGCCGGGTAGCCGCAGATCCTGCGGGCGTCCTGCTCTCTCTCCATCACCGCCAGGAAGCCCTCGCGATCGCCGTCGGCGATCCGCGCCATCATCTCGCGATCCTCCCGCTCGATCGCTTCCTTGCGATCGGCGGCCCGGCCGTGCGGATCGCCGAATCGGCACCCGACGTGGGCGAAGTCGACGCCGAGAACGACCAGCGTCTCCTCGTCGAGGAGAGAAGCCAGCCGCTCGACGAACGCGACCCTCCACTCCTGCGGGTAGGGAAGCGACCCGCGGAGGGGGACGGGAAGCCAGGGGAAGCAGCAGAGGATCGGCACGATTCGGCGCGCCGACCAGTCCCCGAGGACGCGCCGCAGGAAGATCGCCTGGAACTCGATCGAGTGCTCCTTGCGGTGCAGCAAGCGCCCGCTCAGCGGATCGAAGGGGAGACCCGCGTGGAGATCCTCGAGGAACTCCCTGTCGACCGCGCAGTCTCCGAGTGGAATCTCGAAGTCCTTGTCGATCGTCGCGAAGGGGATCTCGCCGCCGGAGTGGGAGATCCCGAGGATCACGATCCGCCGCGCCTGCGAGCCTCTGATCGCGCGGTAGGCGCTCCCATAGGCCGCGGCTCCCCGATGCGGATCGATGTGCGGCGCGACGAGGCCCCGAGGGGGATTGGCGGGCGCGCGCGAGTCGGCGGCAGCGACGGTCTGATCGATCCAGACCGCCAGAGACTCGGGATCGGCCTCGTAGGAGATCCCCGCGTGCGCCGCGGGCCGCTTTGCCAGGCGATGAAAGGTCTCTTCCTGGATGCGAAGCCTCTCGCGGTAGGCCGGCGAGTCGAGGAAGCAGGCCGCCTCCATGCGGTCGATGACCGAGGCGATCCTGTCCCTCGGGACGATCTCGCCGCTCATGCGGCAAAGCTCGACCTGGATGTCGCCGATGTCGCGCGTCCCGTCGAGGCGGGATGCGATCCATGCCTCCGTTTCGCTCAGAAAGAGGATCTCCTCCGAGCCGCCGCCGGGATCGCGGAAGCAGTAGACCGTCCCCTCCCTTCGCGGGACGGGGAAGGCCTCGATGGGGCGCATTCGGGGACGATCGGACGACGCATCAGCCATGGCGGACGACTCCTCGCGCGGCACCCGGCCGGCCACCCCGCAATCTACCGCACCGATGGGGTCGATGCCCACGGTCCTCGGGATCGCGCGCCGGCGCCGCCTCATCTATGCTGTGCCTGCCGGGTCGCGGCCCGTGCGGAGGCGCCGGGTCTGCGGAGTCTCCGCCGTCCGCCTGGAGGATCGATGCGCCGTTCGCCGACTCTCGTGGAGCGACTCCCGCGAAGGGTCTACCTGGCAACTCTGGGACTGCTCCTGCTCGGCCTAGTGTCCTTGGTCGCGGGAGGGTCCGCGTGGACCTATAGGCACGTGCGCGCGAGGGTCGATGTGGAGCTGGAGCAGCGGCTATTCTCCATCGGATCGGCCGTGGCGCAGAGTCTCGCCGCGGTCTCTCTCACCGCGGCCACGCCCGCCGATTCCGCCCGTCGCTACGCCTCGATCGAGAGGGACCTCGAGCGGATCTCCTATGCGAGCGATCTGGGCGGGATCGATGTTGTCGATAGGAATCGGCGGCGTTTGGCCGGCACGTCCCGGGGGGTTCCCTTCGGCGCCCGCGATCCGCTGATCGAGGCGCAGCCCGAGGCCTCGGCCGCGCTGGCTGGGATCGCGGCCTCGACGCCCCTCTACGAGGCCGAGGGAATCCCCGGCACGTTCTTGAAGACAGGCTTCTTCCCGATCGAGGACTCGCTCGGCGTGGTTGTCGGCCTCGTCGCGGTCGAGGGGGGCAGCGGCTTCTTCGAGATCGTCCCCGCGCTGCGACGCGTCTGGTGGATCACCGGAGCGGCCTCCGCGATCCTCGCCGCCGTCCTCGCGGCCCTTCTGCTGGGTCTCTTCCGCGCCCTGGAGAGGTACGAGAGGGACGTCAGGGCGACCGCGGCCCTGGCGACCGCGGGCCAGCTCGCCGCGATGGTCGCGCACGAGATCCGCAATCCGCTCGCGGTCCTCCAGTCCCGGGCCGAGCGGGTGCAGGAGGACCTCGCTGCCGGCGGCGACCGCGAGGCGGCCGCGCGGCTGCTCGACGCGATCCCGGCGGAGGTCAAGAGGCTGGATCGCATCCTGGGCAACTACCTCGCCCTCGCGCGGACGGGCGGGAGCGAGGGCTCCTGCTCCGTCCTCCCCGTGCTCAGAGGGGCGCTCGATCTGATGGAGCGGGATCTCGCGCGGGCGGGAGTGGAGTCGGCCCTCGAGTCACCGCCGGGCGACCTGCGCGCGCGGGTCGATCCCGCCCGGCTTCATCAGGCGCTCATCAATCTCTTCCTGAACGCGCGCGACGCGATGCCGCATGGCGGGAAGCTCTCCGTGCGCGCGAGCGCCGAAGGGCGGTGGATCCGGATCGAGGTGGCCGATACTGGAATCGGGATCGCGCGCAATCTTAGGCGCCGGGTCTTCGAGCCCTTCTTCACGACCCGGGAGGGCGGGTCGGGGCTCGGCCTGGCGGTCGTCGATTCGATCGTTCGCGCGTGCGGCGGGAGAGTGGCCCTCGAGTCCGAGCCGGGGCGCGGCAGCCGTCTCGATCTCTGGCTGCCGGCGCACGAAATGGAGGAGACGGATGGCGGACGGGACGAGCCCCTTTAGGATCCTCCTCGCGGAGGATGAGGCTGCCTTTCGCGAGGATCTCGAGGCGGGTCTGCGCAAGCAGGGCTACGAGGTGGCGGCCGCATCGTCCGGCACGGAGGCGATGGATCTCCTGGCCGGCGGCGAGTTCCATCTGCTCGTCACCGATGTGAAGATGCCGCCGCCCGACGGCCTCGAGCTGCTGCAATGGATCAAGCGCGAGAGGCCGCAGATCGAGGTCCTCGTGATCACCGGGCAGAAGGAGCTGCTCGAGAGCCCGCGCGCCGCGCGCGACGCGATCAAGAACGGCGCTTTCGACTACCTCTCAAAACCGATCAGCCTCTTCGATCTCATCGTCAAGGTCGAGAGGATCCGCGAACGGTGGGATCTTCTGGCGGAGGGGGAGCGGCTGCGGCGGTGGGCGCGCTGGCTCGCCGGCGACGAGGTGGAGGAGGGGCGCTTCGAGAACCTCATCGGGCGCAGCCGGGCGATCCTCGAGCTCTTCGGGCTCGCCCGGAAGGTCGCCCTCTCCGACGCCGTCGTTCTGATCCGAGGCGAGAGCGGGACGGGGAAGACCGTTCTGGCGGCCGCGATCCACAACCACAGCGCTCGCGCCCGGTCCCCCTTCGTGAAGATCAACAGCGGCGCCATTCCGGAGAATCTCCTCGAGAGCGAGTTCTTCGGCCACGAGCAGGGAGCCTTCACCGGAGCGGTGCGCCGCAAGCAGGGGCTCTTCGAGGTCGCGGAGGGGGGAACGGTCTTCCTGGACGAGATCGGCGATCTCCCCCTGGCGATGCAGGTGAAGCTCCTCGCCGCGATCGAGGAGAAGCAGTTCATGCGGGTGGGGGGGACCCGGCCCATCCACTGCGACGTGCGGATCATCGCGGCGACGCACAGGAATCTCGAGGAGGCGGTGCGCGACGGCTCCTTCCGGAAGGATCTCTTCTACCGCGTCAATGTCTTCCCCCTGACGTTGCCGGCTTTGCGGGAGCGGCCCGAGGACATCCCCCTCCTCGTGGAACGCTTCTTGATCAAGAAGGGGTCGGACCCGAAAGGGATCCGGCCCGAGGCGCTCCGCCTGGTGGCGGCCCACTCTTTCCCCGGGAACATCCGGGAGCTGGAGAACCTCATCGAGAGGGGGCTGATCCTCGCGGAAGGGGCGCCGCTGGGCCCGGAGCACCTCCCATCGCTCGGGCGACCGGAACCGCCGCAACCGGCTGGCCTGCCTGAGATTCCGGACGAGGGGGTTTCGATGGAAGAGATGGAGAGACGTTACATCCAGGCGGCCCTTGAGAAGGCCAAGGGGAACAAGAGCCGCGCGGCGGCCCTGCTCGGGATGACGCGGCGGACCCTCTATTCGAGGATGGAGCGCCATGGCCTGCGGGACTGACCTGCCCCCCGAGGGGCACCCGGTGTCCCGGCGCGGCCAGCGGGGCCTGACGCCGGCGATCCTCGCCATCCTCTCCATCTGCTCCGTCTGCCTCCTCGCGACCCCGGCGCTTGCGCAGCGGCAGGTTCGGGCGGAGCTCGAGCGGACCGACCGCATCCTCGAGAGGGTTCGCGAATCCGTCGGCAACTCCGCCGGGGATCGCGCAGGCACGGTCCTCCGCCAGGCGACGCGCGTCCAGGCCGAAGCTTGGGAGAGGTTCCGGAGGGGGAATGCCTCGATCGCGGCCCGCCTCACAATGAAAGCGCGGGATCTTGCGCGCCGAGCCCTCGAGACGGCCGAGATCGACACGAAGGGCCACGAGAGGATTCGCGACCTGCTCGATTCCACGCGCGATCTCGTGGAGCGGACGAGATCCGCCGTGGGCGGCCGCGGGGATCCGCAGGCGCGGCGCCTCCTCGATGTCGGAGTCGCGCAACTCCACAAGGCATCGGAGGCGTATCGGGGCCGGCAGTACCGCAGGGCGATGCGCCTGGCGGTGACCGCGCGCGAACTGATCCAGAGGGCCTACGACCGGTCGCAGGGAGGACTCGAGAGCGCCGCCCTCTCGGCCGAGCGGGCGATGGAACGCACCGACATCCTCCTCGAAGAGGTTCGCTTCCTGCTCGACGACGAGAGCAACCAGAGGGCGCGGAGGCTCTACGAAGAGGCCTTCGCCCTGCAAGAGAGGGCGATCGAACGGGGCCGGGCCGGCCAGCGCGAGGTCGCGGCGCGTCTCTCCCGTCAGGCGCGCGCCTCGGCCCTCGCCGCCCTCCTCGACCTCTCGCGCTCGCGCGACCCCGAGGACGTCGAGGAGGTCGTCTCCGCGGTCGGACAGCTGCTCCTCGAGCAGTCGCCGGAAATCAAAGCCTCGGGTTCACAGGCGGCGCTCGCGCTTCTCGAGGAAGCGCGCATGCGCCACGAGGCCGCGGAGGAGAGCCTCTCACGGGGAGACCTCTCTTCCGCTCTCGAATCGGCCCGCGTGGCCGAAGGGCTGCTACGCCGATCGTCCGAGGCCGCAGGGAGCCGCTAGAGCAATTTGGGCGCATCTGAGATGCTCGCATGGCGCATCGGCCCGGCCCGGCCAGGTATTGCGTCGGTGCGCGGACCCCGAGGGTCCGCCAGAGAGCGACAGATCGCGCCGGCAATCCTCCTCTCGGTCCTCCTGATCATCCCCTTCAAGGTCCATGCCCTGACCATCGGCGGCCGATCGGGTCTCGAGGTCGACGGATCCGGCGAGAGCTACCAGTCGGGCGGGCTCTTCGACGATCGACTCTTTCCCTCGGACGGCATCGAGGAGGCGCTCGAGGACCAACCGGTCCGGACCCGGGACGTGACGCTGCTCGGCCTGTTAGAGCTGGAGCTCGAGCAGGGAAGCCGCGAGCGGGCGTGGCTGCGCGCCTCCGATGCCGCCAGGTGGGGCGCGACGAGGAGACGAAACACGCTCGAAGTGGAGATGGGGCTGAAAGCCGGAGATAACCGGCTTCGTCTCGAGCACGAATGGGAGGCTCAGGGGGGCGAGGATGAGCCGGCATCCGGTAGCCAGGCGCTCTTGACGGCGATCTACGACCGGGAGTTCCTCCCCGGGTTGCGGGCGCAGGTGAGAGCGGGCGCAGACTGGTCGCGGCCGGAGGGCGACACACTGGTAAGTCTCTTCGATTACCGGATTCTGCGGGCCCAGGCCGAGCTCCAGAAGAGCTTCGAGCCGCGATCCGATCTGAGGCTGCGGGGGCAGGCCTCCTTCAGGCGGAAGGAGTCCTTCGGATCGGGATCGGGATCCTACTCCTCGCGCTCGGCGGAGATCGAGGCGGGGGGGATCCCTCGGCCCGGAGACAGGCTCGAGCTCCTCCTCCGTCTCGAGGGGCGCGACTACATCGATCGGGAGTCGGGGATACCTTCCTCGATCGAGCGTGCGGTCCAGGCGCGCTACGAGCTTCGGGAGAGGGCCTCGGCGCGTCCCTATCTCGAGCAGAGGATCGAATGGCAGGACTACGACAGATCCTCGGGGATCTTCCAGGACAGCAGGAGCTGGGGCGGCGAGATTGGAATCGACCTGCTGGCCGGCCGGTTCGGCG